>NZ_MQUI01000012.1:0-93914 GCF_001970915.1 Sphingomonas sp. Sph1(2015) | reverse complement strand
TATCGCGGCGCACTGGGACGACCTCCCCCCGCCGCCCCCGCCGGGCTGGTGTCGACGATCAACCGCCTTTCCGCCGGTTTTGCGGGCAAGAAGGGGATTGCGGTGCGCGCAGTCGATGACGGCTGGACGGTCGAAGTCGGCGGGCGCCAGCGCCTGCCCCAGCAATCCGTCTCCAAACTATGGGTCGCGATCACCCTGCTCGACCTTCGCGACCGGGGCCGGGCGCGGCTGGACGAGCCGATCGTCGTGCGGCGCGAGGACCTGACCCTCTTCCACCAGCCCATCGCGATGCTGGTCAAGGGTGACGGCTATCACACCACCGTCGGCGAGTTGCTGAACCGTGCGCTGACGATGAGCGACAATACCGCGAACGACCGGCTGCTGACCTATGTCGGCGGGCCGCAGGCGGTGCGTGCGATGATCGCCGCCAAGCGACTGGGCGATATCCGCTTCGGTCCCGGCGAGCGGCTGCTCCAGGCGAAGACCGCCGGTCTGACGTGGCAACCCGCCTTCGCCATGGCGGGCGCGTTCCAGACGGCGCGCAACCGGCTCGACCCAGCGGCGCGGACGGCCGCGCTCAATGCCTATGTCAATGATCCGCCGGACGGCGCCGCGCCCATCGCCATCGCCGATGCGCTGGCCCGGCTGGCCCGCGGCGAACTTTTGTCGGAAACCTCGACCCGCATCCTGATCGACACGATGGAAGCCTCGCGCACCGGCCATGCCCGCCTGCGCGCCGCCGTGCCGTCGGGGTGGACGATCGCGCACAAGACCGGCACCGGCCAGGATCTGGGCCGCCGCAATGCGGGCTTCAACGATGTCGGCCTGCTGACCGCCCCCGACGGCCGCCGCTTCGCCATCGCGGTAATGATCGGCGACACGACCGAGGATATCCGCAAGCGCCAGCTGCTGATCCAGAATGTCGCGGCGGCGGTGGCCGATGCGGCGGGACCGCCGAGGGGGCCGGTGGCGGTAGCGAATTGATCCATTTTCCTCCCCTGTAAGGGGAGGTGGCAGGCCGAAGGCCTGACGGAGGGGTGTCACGGCCTGAAAAGTTAGACCGCAATCACCAACGGCTACACCCCTCCACCATGCTTCGCATGGTCCCCCTCCCCTTGCAGGGGAGGAAAGAAGACTTACCGATTTGAATGCAGATCGTCCTTTGGAAGCAAAAACCTTGGCTGACGTGAAAGTGCGCGTGGATAGCGCGCAATCGATCGTTGCCTTTGACCGAATGCGAGATCAGGCATGGATCATCCCATTCGTCTTGAAACGTGAAACTTTCGCCGCCGAATGTCACGACCGTTGCCATCCCGGCTGCCTTGCTGCTCACCTTTCCATAAAATGCACGAATACACGCCCGCACCGTGTCGAGGTCGGTCGTGGCAAACTCCAGCGAGTCATGATCGCCAGCTTTGAGAAGAGCGACAGTCATGGCCGACAGGTAGCTCTGACGAGGCCAGTCTCCCGCCCATTTCCCCCCGCGAAGCCAGCCCCCGACACTCCGCCGTGGCCCATCCGCCACAAACCCGAAAAACCGCTACCATCAGGGGCTATTTCCCCTCCGCCGCATCCGCTAAACCGCGCGGATCATGCCCCATCTCTATCTCGTCGACGGCTCCGGCTATATCTTTCGCGCCTATCATCGCCTGCCGCCGCTGACCAACAAGCATGGCGAGCCGGTCGGGGCGGTCTATGGCTATACCACCATGCTGTGGAAGCTGGTGGATGAGGTCAACGCCGCCGACGGGCCGACCCATATGGCGGTGGTCCTCGACAAGTCGTCCAAGACCTTCCGCAACGAGATGTACGACCAGTATAAGGCGCACCGGCCCCCGCCCCCGCCCGATCTGGTGCCGCAATTCCCGATGATCCGCGACGCCACCCGCGCCTTCTCGCTGCCCTGTATCGAGGAGATGGGGCTGGAAGCCGACGACCTGATCGCCTGCTATGCCCGCGCCGCGCTGGCGCAAGGGTGGCAGGTCACGATCGTGTCGGGCGACAAGGACTTGATGCAGCTGGTCGAGGATGGCAGCCTCGACATGCTCGACACGATGAACAACCGCCGTCTGGGCGAGGCCTATGTCCAGGAAAAGTTCGGCGTCGGGCCGAAGCAGCTGGGCGATGTGCTCGCGCTGATGGGCGACAGCGTCGACAACGTGCCGGGCGTGCCGGGCGTCGGCCCCAAGACCGCCTCCAAGCTGATCGTCGAGCATGGCGACCTCGAATCGGTCCTCGCCGCCGCGCCCGAGATGAAGAAGGGCAAGCTGCGCGACAACCTCATCGAACATGCCGAGAATGCCCGGCTGTCGAAGCGGCTGGTCACGCTGGAGTGCAACGCGCCGCTGCCGCAGTCGCTCGAGTCGCTGGCGCTGCACCCGACCATCCCGGATGCGCCGCTGCGGGCATTCCTGGAGCATCATGGTTTCCGCTCGCTGATCGCCAAGATGGGCCAGATCACCGACGACGCCGCGCCCGCCCCCGCTGCCGGAGAGGCCGCGCCGTCCGCACCGATGGACGATGACGAGCCGTGCAATCTCGACGGCTATATCACCGTGCAGGATCTGGCGACGCTCGACCAGTGGGTCGCGGACGCCCGTCACCAGGGCTTCGTCGCGATCGATACCGAGACCAGCTCGACCGACGCGACCCAGGCCGAGCTGGTCGGGGTCAGCCTGTGCATCGCGCCCAACAAGGCGTGCTACATCCCGCTCGGGCATGGCGGCACCGACCTGCTTTCGGAAGTGCCGGTGCAGATTCCGGTCGCGGCTGCGCTCGAGCGAATCAAGGCGTTGTGCGAGGACCCGTCGGTCCTGAAGATCGGCCAGAATCTGAAATTCGACATGATCGTGCTGGGCGAGCGCGGCATCGCCATCGCGCCGCATGACGACACGATCGTGATGAGCTTCGACCTCGACGCTGGCCTGCACGGGCACGGCATGGACGAACTGGCCGCGACGCACCTCTCCCACACCTGCCTCGCCTTCAAGGAGGTGGTCGGCACCGGCAAGAAACAGCTCGGCTTCCACGAGGTCGACCTGAAGACCGCTACCCGCTACGCCGCCGAGGATGCCGACGTCACGCTGCGGCTGTGGAAGCGGTTCAAGGCGCGGCTGCCCATGGAGCAGGCGACCCGCGTGTACGAGATGGTCGACCGGCCGCTGGTGCCGGTGATCGCAGGCATGGAGCGGCGCGGGATCAAGGTCGATCGCGACCGCCTGTCGCAGCTGTCGACCGAATTCGCCGGGCAGATCGCCGCGCTGGAGGGCGAGATCCATGCCATGGCGGGCACCCCCTTCACCATCGGCAGCCCCAAGCAGCTGGGCGAAATCCTGTTCGACCGGCTCGGCCTGAAGGGCGGGCGCAAGGGCAAGTCGGGCGTCTATTCCACCGACGTCACCGAACTCGAACGCCTGGCCCGCGACGGCGGCGAGGCGGCGGAGATCGTGCGCAAGATCCTGGAATGGCGCCAGCTCTCCAAGCTGAAGAGCACCTATACCGATGCGCTCCAGGCGCAGATCAACCCCAAGACCGGCCGCGTCCACACCAGCTACAGTCTGACCGGCGCGCAGACCGGACGCCTGTCCTCGACCGAGCCGAACCTGCAAAACATCCCGATCCGCACCGAGGTCGGGCGGCAGTTGCGCGAGGCGTTCATCGCCGAGGACGGCCATGTCCTGATCGCCGCCGACTATTCGCAGATCGAGCTGCGGCTGGCCGCGCATATGGCGGACGTGCCCGCGCTGCGCGATGCCTTCGCGAATGGCGACGACATCCACAGCCTGACCGCGATGGAGCTGTTCGGCGAGGTCAATCGCGATACGCGCGGCCGCGCCAAGACGATCAACTTCGCCATCCTCTACGGCATTTCGCGCTGGGGGCTGGCCGGTCGCCTCGACGTGTCGGCGGACGAGGCGCAAGCGATGATCGACCGCTATTTCGAGCGTTTCCCCGGCATCAACCGCTATATCGCCGAAACGCTGTCGAGCGTGCGCGAGAAGGGCTTCACCGAGACGCTGTTCGGTCGCAAGACGCATTTCCCGCGCATCGCCTCGCGCAACCAGGGCGAGCGCCAGGGGGCCGAGCGCGCCGCGATCAACGCGCCGATCCAGGGGACCAGCGCCGACATCATCAAGCGCGCCATGGTCCGCATGGAACCCGCGCTCGCCGCCGCTGGCCTGGGCCATGTGCGGATGCTGCTCCAAGTCCATGACGAACTGGTGTTCGAGGCCCTCGAAGCCGATGCCGAAGCCGCAGGCAAGGTCATTCGCGAGGTCATGGCGGGCGCGGCCGAACCGGCGGTGTCGCTATCGGTCCCGCTGGGCGTCGAGATCGGCTTCGGCAAGAGCTGGGGCGCGGCGCATTGATCCACGCTTCCCTCGCCCCCATTCCTCCCCAGGCCGTGCTTGGGGAGGGGGACCATGGCGACAGCCATGGTGGAGGGGCATGGCCGTCCGACACGGCAGTGATCCTCGCCAGCGGTGACACCCCTCCGTCAGGCCTTCGGCCTGCCACCGCCCCTTACAGGGGAGGACATTACGATTATCGGCCACCCTTGGGACTCCGCGCCCGCTGATGGCCGAAACCCAGGACATCGAAACGCTCGCCAAGGGCGGGCGGACCAATATCGCGGGCTTCGTCCTGCGACTGGCGGCGCGCATCCCCTTCCTGTTCATCGCGGGGCGCATCTATGGCCCCGATCTGGTCGGGCGCTTCGCCATTGCCGTGGTCGTCGTCGAGCTGGCGGCGCTGGTCGCGACGCTGGGCATGAAGCGCGGGCTGGCGCAGGCGCTGGCCTCGACCGACCGGCCGCATGTCCATGTCGTCTGGGACGCGATGGCGCTCGCCTGCCTCGCCTCGGTGGCGGCGAGTGCGGTGCTGTGGCATTTCCCCGAACTTCTCTATCCCAACAGCGCGATCACCGGGCTGGACCGGTGGCTGCCCTGCATCATCGTGGCCATCGCCTGGTCGGACGTCAGTCTGGCCGCGCTCGCCTATCGCCACAACGTCAAGGCGACCGTCACCGCGCGCGCGGTGATCGAGCCGTGGACGATCTCCATCGCGGCCTGGGTCTTTTCCTTCTTCACCATCCGCGACGGCCTGGTCCTGTCCTATGTCGCATCGATGACGGCGGCGCTGATCGCCAGCCTGGTGCCCTTCCTGCGCAGCTATGGCCTGCCGCAGGGCTGGACCCCGCATCTCGGCCGCGTCTTTGCGCTGGCCCGCGCCAATGCGCCGCTCGCCGGGGCGGACGCGCTGGAATGGGGCACGCGCAATGTCGACCGCTTCATCCTGGGGGTGATGTTCGAGCCACGCATCGTCGGCATCTATTACATGGCACAGCAGGTCGCCTCGCTGCCGCAGAAGCTGAAGACCAGCTTCGACCCGATCCTTGGCCCGGTCATCACCCAGAGCCTGGCGAACGGCGACATGGGCGCGATCGCGCGACAGGTGCGGCAGGTCGCCTTCTGGATCATGGCGGCGCAGGGGTGCCTGGCGCTGATGGGCTCGATCCCGGGCGAAGGCGTGATGGGCGTGGTCGGGCCGCAATTCGTCTCGGGGACCGCCGCCCTCGCCTTCCTGCTGTTCGCCGAGGTGCTGGCCTCGACCGGCGCGGTCTGCGAATCGGCGCTGGTCTATACCGCGCGGCACCGCAACCTGATGATCTCGATCGCGATGCTAGGGGTGCAGATCGGCTTGAGCTTCGCGCTGATCCTGGGAATGCGCGCGCTCGGCTGGCCGCCGACCTGGGCGGCGGCCGGTCCGGCCGTGGCGCTGGCGATGAGCGTGACGATGACTTCGGTCATCAAGGCGCGGGTGCTGTCAGCCATATTGAGGGCGCCGGTATCGCCGTTCCGCTGGCCTCTGGTCTGGGCGGCGACGGCGGCGGTCGTGGTCGGGGGCGCGTTCACCCTGTTGCCCAAGCGGCTGGAATGGGCCGAGCTGCTGTTCGGTGAGCCCGCCATCGCGGCGACCTATCTGCTGGTGCTGTGGCGCTGGGCCTTCGGTCCGGCGGACCGGGCGCTGTTCGGGAAAGCCCCGACGGTGGAAGAGGCGACCCTGCCCAACGCAGGCGGGATCACGCGGTAAAGATCCTCCCCGGCACGGGGAGGTGTCAGGCCGTCAGGCCTGACGGAGGGGGGGGTCCACACAGGCCATCCCTTGTGGCGCTCCCCCCTCCACCATGCTTCGCATGGTCCCCCTCCCCGCGCCGGGGAGGATCAAATCAATGCCGGAAGTGGCGCATGCCGGTGAAGACCATTGCCAGCCCGGCTTCGTCCGCCGCCGCGATCACCTCGTCGTCGCGGATCGAGCCGCCCGGCTGGATCACTGCCGTCGCGCCCGCCTCGACCGCCGCGAGCAGGCCGTCAGCGAAGGGGAAGAAGGCGTCCGATGCGACCGCCGAACCGATGGTGCGGGGTTCGGCCCAGCCCGCCTTCTCGGCGGCATCCTTGGCCTTCCACGCGGCGATGCGCGCCGATTCCAGACGGTTCATCTGCCCAGCGCCGACACCGGCGGTCGCGCCGCCCTTGGCATAGACGATCGCGTTGGACTTCACATGCTTGGCGACCGTCCAGGCGAAGCGGCAATCGGCCAGTTCCTGCGTCGTCGGCGCACGCTTGGTCACGACCTTCAGCATGTCGTCGGTCAGGCGGCCATTGTCGCGGCTCTGGACCAGCAGGCCGCCCGCGATCGACTTCATCATCAGGCCGGGCCGCGCCGGGTTGGGCAGTTCGCCCGACAGCAACAGGCGGAGATTCTTCTTCTTGGCGAAGATCGCGCGGGCCTCGGCCGACGCGTCCGGCGCCACCACGACTTCGGTGAAGATGCCCGAGATCGCCTCGGCCGTCTCGGCGTCGAGCGGACGGTTGCAGGCGATGATGCCGCCGAACGCCGACACCGTGTCGCAGGCAAAGGCCGCCTGATAGGCCTCGAGCAGCGTCTCGCCGCTCGCCACGCCGCACGGGTTGGCGTGCTTGACGATCACCACGGTCGGCGGGCCGTCGATGAACTCGCTGACCAGCTCCAGCGCGGCATCGGCGTCGTTGAGGTTGTTGTAGCTGAGCGCCTTGCCCTGCAGTTGCTCGGCCTGGGCGATGCCCTGACCACCCTTTTGCGGCAGATAGAGTGCGGCGACCTGATGCGGGTTCTCGCCATAGCGCAACGTCTCGGGGTGCTTGGTGAAGGCGAGCGGCAGGGTCGCCGGGAACGCCTCGCCCTGGTCAACGAAGCCGAACCACTGGGCGATCGCCGAGTCATAGGCGGCGGTGGCGGCGAAGGCCTTGGCCGCCAGGCGCTGGCGGGTCTTCAGCGTCGAGGCGCCGTCATTGGCCTCGAGATCGGCGAGGAAATCGGCATAGTCGGCCGGGTCGGTCAGGATCGACACATAGCCATGGTTCTTGGCCGCCGAGCGGACCATGGACGGGCCGCCGATATCGATATTCTCGATGATCTCGGGCCGCTCGGCCCCCTTCGCGACGGTCTGCTGGAAGGGATAGAGGTTGACGACCACCAGATCGATCGCGCCGATGCCATGCTCGGTCATCGCGGCGGCATGGGCGGGGTCGTCGCGCACCGCGAGCAGGCCGCCATGGACCATCGGGTGCAGCGTCTTGACCCGGCCGTCCATCATCTCGGGGAAGTTGGTGACCTCCGAAATGTCGCGCACCGGCAGGCCCGCATCGCGGATCGCCTTGGCCGTGCCGCCGGTCGAGACAAGATCGACGCCCCGCTCGGCCAGTGCGCGGGCCAGGTCGATGACGCCGGTCTTGTCGGACACCGACAGCAGCGCGCGGCGGACCGGCACCAGATCGACGGAAGGAGCGGAGGGGAGCGAAACGGCCATCGGGCAGCGTATCCTACAAGCTGGGGAAGTTTGCGGACCCGATAGACTCCGATTCGCCGAAGCGCAAAATGTTCCTCCCCGGCACGGGGTGGTGGCAGGCCGAAGGCCTGACGGAGGGGGGCCTGCCTCATAGGACATCCCTTGTGGCGATCCCCCCTCCACCACCCTTCGGGTGGTCCCCCTCCCCGTACCGGGGAGTATTTTATGGGTTCGCGCGGAGGCGCGGAGAACGCGGAGGGGTTTGGCTCTGGGGCAAACCGATTGGATCATTGAAGCACGATGACATCAGCTTGATCCACCCCTCCCCTTCAGGGGAGGGGCAGGGGGTGGGGTGTTTCCGCAAGCGCCCTGCCCGTGGCGATGCCCCACCCCAACCCCTCCCCTGAAGGGGAGAGGCTAGGCTTGGTTCTATCGCATGTCATCATGCTCTAACCGGGCGGGGAAGAGGCCCTGTCAGCGCGGCGGGTCCGCCCATCCCCGCGCCTCCACGCGAACAATCCCTTTTAAAGCGCCCGCTTGAACGCCCAGCTGACATGCGCGCCGCCCGCAGGCGTCTCGCCGGTGACGACCAGTTGCTGCGTGGCGACCGGACGGCCGGTGCCGTCGATCCACAGCGACTCTTCGATCGCCAGCGTGCCGCCCCGGCAGCGGAACTGCCACAATGCGCCATCGTCGAGGCGCAGGATCGCCTGCCCGCTCTCGGCGGTCACCATCGCCTCCACCCCGTCGCCGAGATGGAAGCGCAGGGCGAATACCGTGCTGCCCGCCTGCCGCTTGCGCCCTTCGGGCAGCAGCGCATCCTCGCCGCGCAGCTCGCGGCCGTCGCCGGTCAGCAATAGCTGGCGGCGATGGGTGAAGCCGTAACGGCGGACATAGCCGTCATGGCTCGCCTCGATCCGGCTGGCGGCGTCCGATTCCTGGCGGCTCAGCTCGACCTGGGCGACGCCGCGCCCCAGCGTGCCGTCGGCATGGATGGCGGTGGAGTTGCTGTCGCCCAGCGTCAGCGTCGAATGCGCCGCCGTGGTGCGCAGGCCATGGGCGAGGCTGGCGGGCACCTGCGCCACGGTCGCGCGGGCGCCGCCGCAATTGACGACGATGCGTTGCGCGCCGTCCGAAAACTCAAAAGCCAGCGTCGAGGCGCAGCCACCCTCGATCGCCCGCGCGATCGGTGGCGGCGCGGCATCCATGACCAGCACCGCCTGCGCCGCCGCCAATCGCTGATACCCCCAGTCACCCGCCTGGCGCAGCGGCCGGGTGCGCACGCCCGATGCCTCGATGACGGCGGCGATCCGCTCGGGCGTTTCGGGGCCGGAGCCCTGCCAGCTCGACAGCGCGCGGTCGCCATGCATGACGCCCAGCAGCGCGGAGATCATCCGCTGCAATCGCGTCTGGAACTGTTCGGGAAAGGCCAGCCCGCGCGCGTCATAGACTTCGCGCATCATGGTCAGCAGCATGACCGCATCGAGCTGCACCGCCGGACTGCGCGCGATGACGCCGCCATCGGTGAACAGCCCGGTGTCGAGCGCGCGGGCCAGCCCCGCCTCGCCGAACGCCTGGCGCGGATCACCGCCCGCCAGCAGCAGACCGGCCGCGATCACCCCGCACCAGGCCGCGATCCGCGCCACGCCCGCGGGCGCCTTGTCCGCGCCGCGATCCAGATGCCGCGCCCCCCTCGCCATCGTGTTGAGCACGCGCGAGCGATAGACGAGATCGGTCGATGACAGGATCAGCGGCGCATGCGCGGTCCAGAACAAGATGCGCCGCCCCCACAGATCGGGCCGCCAGGCGGTGGCATCGACCGTCTCGGCAAAGGCATCGAGCCAGCGGCCCATCAAATATTCGGCGATCGGCGCGCCCTGCGCCCGCGTCGCGACGGTCGACAGGTCGCGCAGCCAGGCAAAGCTGTGCAGATGATCGGCAAAGCCGGTCGACCAGTCGGGCCGGGCGAAGTCGATCGATTCGACCCCGCGCTCCTCGCCGCGCCAGTCGAGCACGCCGCCGAGCAGCGCATGGCCACGCTCGATATCGCCCAGCACGGGATCCTCGGGCACCGCCATCAGCTTCAGCGGATGCCGCCCCTTCAGCCGCAGCGAATGGAGCGGCGTACGCCAGGTCAGCCGGTGGAGATGCTCGCTGAGCCGATCCGCGAGCGACAGGCCGCCGCTCTGGACGCGGACCAGGCGTTTGCCTTCCTCGATGCTGTCGGCGGCGATACGGGCCTCTTCGGCCCCCATGCGATCGCGCATTGGAGTCAACGACCCGCTCAACCGCGCAAAGCGGCGATGTTCGCGGCGTAATGCTCCGGGCCACCCCGGAAGGCGGCAGTGCCCGCGACCAGCGCATCGGCCCCGGCCTCGATACAGCGCCTGGCCCAGGCCGGGTCGACGCCGCCATCCACCTCCAGGTCGATGGCGCGGCCCGAATGCTCGATCATCTTGCGGATCGCTGAAATCTTCTTGAGCTGGCTTTCGATGAAGCTCTGGCCGCCGAAACCCGGGTTCACGCTCATCACCAGCACCAGGTCGACCATGTCGATCAGGTAATCCAGCATCTTGGCGGGCGTGGCGGGGTTCAGGACGACGCCCGCGCGCTTGCCCAGCCCCTTGATGTGCTGGATCGTGCGGTGGATGTGCGGCCCCGCCTCCGGGTGGACGGTGATGGTGTCCGCGCCCGCCTCGGCAAAGGCGTCGAGATAGGCGTCGATCGGCGAGATCATCAGATGCACGTCGAACGGCTTGGTCGTGTGCGGACGCAGCGCCTTCACCACCGCCGGGCCGATGGTGATGTTGGGCACGAAATGCCCATCCATCACATCGATGTGAATCCAGTCGGCGCCCGCGGCGTCGATGGCCCGGACTTCTTCGCCCAGCTTGGCGAAATCGGCGGACAGAATGGAGGGAGCGATACGGACGGGATGCATGGCCCCCCTTACCCGGATATCGCGCCCAAGTCAGCCTTTGCGTTGCAGCATCGCGATGAAGAACCCGTCGAGCCGCCCTTCTTTCGCGAGCATCGTCGGCAGGGTGCGGATCGTGCCCTTGTCCGTGATCCCCGGCCATTCGCCAGCGATCGGGACCAGCGCGTAATCGGGGCGCTCGGCCAGGAAGGCCGCGATCTGATTCTCGCCCTCCTCCGGCTCCAGCGAGCAGGTGGCATAGACCAAGGTCCCGCCGGGCTTCAGCCAGTCGGCGGCGCGGCCCAGGATGACGCGCTGCAACGCGGCCATCTCGGCGACGATCGCGGGGCGGACGCGGTAGAGGACGTCCGGGTGGCGGCGGAAGATGCCGCTGGCGCTGCACGGCGCGTCGACCAGGATCGCGTCGACCTGATCCTTGGGTGCCCATTCGCGCAGGTCGGCGGTGACCACCTCGGCCGACTGGTTGGTGCGCTCCAGATTTTCAGCGAGCCGGGCGAGGCGCGACTCGGACTGGTCGATGGCGGTGACGGTCCATCCGGCGGCGGCAAGCTGCAGCGTCTTGCCCCCCGGCGCGGCGCACAGGTCGAGCACATGGCCCCTGCCCTGCCCCAGCAGGCGCGCGGGGATCGAGGCGGCAAGGTCCTGCACCCACCAGGCGCCTTCGTCGAAGCCCTGCAACTCCATCACCGCGTTACCCGACGGCAAACGCACATGACCGGGCAGCAGGCTGACCCCGCCCAGCTTTTCCATCCATTCGGCGGTCGCGGAGGGATCGGCCAGCGTCAGGTCGAGCGGCGGCGGGGCGGAGATGGCGTGGGCGGCGGCCTCGACCATCTCCTCGCCCCAATTCTCTTCCCAGCGTGCCTCGGTGGCGTCGGGCAGCGCCGGGATTTCGGGGAGCAGCACGCCGCTCTTGGTGATCGTGCTGAACACACCGTGGACCAGCTTGCGCGGGCCGCCATCGACCAGCGGCAGCACGGTCGAGATCGCCGCATGCGGCGGCGTGCCCAACGCCAGCACCTGGACCAGCGCGATGCGCAAGGCAAAGCGCGCCTTGGCATCGTCGGGCAGCCGCTGCTTGGTGGCCGAGTCGATCAGCGCATCGAGATCGGGCAGGCGGCGCAGCGTCTCCGCCGCGATGGCGTGCGCCAGGCCGCGATCCGGTCCGCCCGGTAGCGCGCGGGTGGCCGAGGCGAGGGCCGCCTCCAGCGGCTCACCCCGGCGCAGCACCGCGTCGAGCAGGCGGATGGCGGCGCGGCGGGCGGCGGTGCCCAGCGGCTCGGTCGGGCGCTGCTGCCGCCCGCGACGGTCCTCGCCCTTGGGCGCACCCCGGCGATCGGGACGGCCACGGGTCGGCGATTGAGGAGGACGTGTCACTTGGCAAAACTCCTGTCAGCCCCGACATGGGCTGCAATATATTCGTCCCCTTAGTCGAAAGGACCGCCCATGGGCCAGCGCCCCGACCATGTGAAGCCGCCCGCGTACCTGTCGCAGAACCCGCCCGTGCCGGAACCGGAGGCCAAGCCGGAGCTGCAAGATGATCCGTTGGGGAAGAACCCGGTGCGGTACGGGGATTGGGAATTGAAGGGGATCGCGGTCGATTTTTGAGGGGAGAGGCCCTCTACTTCTTCCTCCCCTCCCGCAGGCGGGAGGCGCCGGGGGAGGGAAAAGCCGCAAGCGATGGTCTCGGTGAGACTCCCTGCCCTCCCCCATCCCCTCCCGCCTGCGGGCGGGGAGCGGCAAGAGGATGGGTCAGGGAAATCCAACCGCCGTTCAGCCTGAGCGAAGTCGAAGGCCATGCCCCGACCTCACCCCAATCACCGACGGACCAGAGTCCCCGCCCCCTGCCTGGTGAAGATCTCCAGCAGCATCCCGTGCGGCACCCGCCCGTCCAGGATCACCGCCGCGTCCACGCCGGCCTCGACCGCGTTGACGCAGGTTTCCAGCTTGGGGATCATCCCGCCCGAAATCGTCCCGTCCGTCCGCAGCTCTGCGATCTTGGCCGGGTTCAGGTCGGTCATCAGTTCGCCCTGCTTGTCCAGCACGCCCGCGACATCGGTCAGCAGGAAGAAACGCGACGCGCCCAGCCGCGCGGCGATCGCGCCCGCCATGGTGTCGGCGTTGATGTTATAGGTGTGCCCGTCCAGCCCGATCGCGACCGGCGCGATGACCGGGATGATGCCGTCGGCGCACAGGCTCTCGATCAGGCGCGGGTCGACCGCGACCGGCTCGCCGACGAAACCCAGGTCGACATGGCGCTCGATGCCCTGGAGCGGATCGGCCTCGCGCCCCTGGATCTTCTCGGCGATGACGAGGCCCGCATCCTTGCCCGAGATGCCGACGGCGCGGCCCCCGGCGGCGGCGATCCAGCTGACGATTTCCTTGTTGATCGAACCCGCCAGCACCATTTCGGCGATCTGCGCCGTTTCGCGGTCGGTGACGCGCAGGCCGTTGACGAACTGCGACTCGACGCCCAGCCGCTTGAGCATCGCGCCGATCTGCGGCCCGCCGCCATGGACCACGACCGGATTGATGCCGACCGCCTTCAGCAGCACCATGTCCTCGGCGAAGTCGCGCTGCCGCTCGGGATCGCCCATGGCGTGGCCGCCATATTTCACCACGAAGGTCTTGCCCGCATAACGCTGAAGATACGGGAGCGCCTCGGTCAGCGTCTCGGCCTTGGCGAGCAGGGCGGCGTCGGGATCGTGGTTGGTCATGAGCGGCCCTTTATCGCGCGCGCGCGGCGGGGAAAACCGGCAATATGGGTCAGGCGCGGTCCAGCCGCCGCCCCAGCCCGACGAACACATAGATCAGCGGCGGCACCAGCACGGCGGACAGCGTGACCTTGGCGATCATCTGGCCCACGAGCAGCTGGCCGATCGGGAAGGCGCCGTAAAAGGCGATGGTGACGAACAGCAGCGTGTCGACCACCTGGCTGAGCATGCTGGCGATCGCCGCGCGCAGCCAGAGGAGCTTGCTGCCCTCCTTGCCTTTCAGCGCGGCGAAGATGGTGACGTTCAGCGTCTGCGACACGCCGTAAGCGACGATGCCGCCCAGCCAGATCCGCCAGGTCGAACCCAGCACCAGCTGGATCGCGTCGCGATTGGCCGGGATCATCTCCGGCGAGGCGGGCAGCGTGTAGACGATGAAGGACAGCACGAGCGACACCAGCAGCGGCACGAAGCCCACCCGTACCAGCCGCCCGGCGGTGGCGGGGCCATGCAGCTCGGCCACCGCGCTGGAGGTCACCACCAGCAGCAGGAAGGCGAAGATGCCCGCCTCCACCGCCAGCGGGCCGAGCGCCACCTGCTTGTTGCCCAGCACGCCCGCAATGCAGACCATGCCGCCATAGAAGATCGACAGGGCGAACAGGGACGGCGTGATCAGGCGGGGGCGAGCGGAAATGTCGGGCTGGTCCATCGGCGACTGCTAGCGCGAAATCGGTCCGGGGCAAAGGACTTGCGATCCTCCCCGGCACGGGGAGGTGGCGCGCGCAGCGGAGGTGGAGGGGGGATTCCTACACAGGGCGTCGCGCGCGGCACGCCCCCTCCACCAGCTCCGCTGGTCCCCCTCCCCGTGCCGGGGAGGATTGGAAGCTCAATCGCTTGCACCGCGCCCCGCGACACGCTCTATTCTCCGCCAAAGCAACAAAAGGGGGATCATATGCGGTTGGCAAAATGGCTCGGCGGGGTGGCGGCGACGCTGGCGATGCTGCCGGGGATCGCGGCAGCGCAGGATCGCCCGGACCAGAAGGCGTTCTTCGACCTGTACAAGCAGCTGGTCGAAACCAACACCAGCCTGTCGGTCGGCAGCTGCACCCAGGCCTCCGCCCAGATCGCCGAACGGCTGAAGGCGGCGGGATACGGGCAAGCCGACATCACCCTGTTCTCGGTCCCCGAACATCCCAAGGACGGCGGCATCGTCACGGTCCTGCCAGGCACCGACAAGCGGTTGAAACCGATGCTGCTGCTCGGCCATCTCGACGTGGTCGAGGCCAAGCGTGAGGACTGGACCCGCGATCCGTTCAAGCTGATCGAGGAGGACGGCTTCCTCTATGGCCGCGGCACCGTCGACGACAAGGCGATGAGCGCGGTCTGGGCCGACACGCTGATCCGCCTGAAGAAGACGCCGCCCAAGCGCACGATCAAGATGGCGCTGACCTGTGGCGAGGAGACGACCTTCGCCTTTAACGGCGCGGAATGGCTGGCCAAGAACAAGCCCGACCTGATCGCGGCCGAATTCGTCCTGAACGAGGGCGGCGGCGGGCGGCTCGATTCGGACGGCAAGCGCGAGTTGCTGGCGGTGCAGGTCGGCGAGAAGGCGGCGCAGAACTATACCTTCCTCGCCACTAATCCGGGCGGGCACAGCTCGCAGCCGACGCCGGAAAATGCGATCTACGAACTCGCCGACGCGGTGAAGGCGGTGCAAGGTTACGAATTCCCCATCCACCTGACCGACACCACCCGCGCCTTCCTGACCGCAACCGCGCAAAAGGTCGGCGGCCAGCTGGGCGATGCGATCACCCGGCTGCTCGCCAACCCGGAGGACAAGGCCGCCGACGCGATCGTCAGCCAGGACAAGGCGCTGCACTCCACGCTGCGCACCACCTGCGTCGCGACGTTGCTCCAGGCGGGTCACGCCGAAAACGCCCTGCCCCAGCGCGCCACCGCCAATATCAATTGCCGCATCTTTCCCGGCGAAACGGTCGAGGGCACGCTGGCGAAGCTGAAGGAGCTGGCAGGCCCCAAGATCACCGTCACCGCCAACCAGCCGGTTCGCCCGACCGCCATTCCGCCCAAGCTCGACCCGAAGATCATCGGCCCGATGAAGACGCTCGCCGCCAAGCACTTTCCCGGCGTGCCCCTGGTCCCGATGATGTCGACCGGCGCCACCGACGGTATCTTCTTCCAGGCGATCGGCATCCCCGTCTACGGCGCGCCGGGCATGTTCATCGAAAAGGACATGTCGGGCATCCATGGCCTGAACGAGCGGATCCGGGTCAGCTCGCTCTATGACGGGCGGGATTATCTCTACGATCTCGTCCGGGCCTATGCCTATTGAGAGGAATGGCGCGGGGCCTGGACAAGGGGCGCCCCGCGCCGGATCGACAGGCGGGGATAGACGGCGAAATCGCCGATGAAGATCGGTGCGGGCGGATGGGTCGCGCCCAGACAGGGCAACCGCCCCCTTCTCCGCATGAATGTGGCGACGATCGCATGACGAAGACCCGATGGGGAGCGGCGGATATCGGCCACCAAGCTGCCAATCCGCTGAACGCCGCCGCCACGCGCGGTTCAGATTAAATGAAGCAATATCCTCGCCATACGGGAGATTATGGTTCTGAGGCTATTGCCATGAAGATGCTCAAGACCGGATTGCTGGCGGCCCTCGCCGGTGGGGCCATGCTGACCGCCACGGCCGCCAGTGCGCAGGACTGGCGTTATGACGAATATCGTGCGCATCAGGCCGCGCGCGGAGCGGACGTCCATGCCTGGCAGGCGGGGCGCGACCAGCGGGCGGCGGACGAGGCGGCCTATTATGGCGATTACCGCGCGGCCGATGCCTATGCCCATGCCGCCGCCGTGCGACGGCACGAAGCGCGACGCGACGCGCGTTTTGCCCGGCATGAACGCCATGCCGCCCGGTGGGATTATTGGCGCGGCTATTGAGCCGCTATGCCGCAAACGAAAAGGGCCGGTGCGAGGGTTCGCACCGGCCCTTTTCATGAGGGTCCGACAGACGGCCGATCAGCCGTCGTAATCGGCGCCCAGATTCTGGTTGCGCGGCGGAGCGGCGGCGGTCAGGCGCAGCGCCTCGGCCGAGGCCTGCAGGCTGCCGACATCGTCCGCCTCGTCCTCGTCGTCGATCTGGACGCGCTGCAGGCTGTTGACCACGGCTTCTTCCAGATGGGTCGGACGAACCGTTTCCTCTGCGATCTCGCGCAGGGCGACGACCGGATTTTTATCGCGATCGCGATCGACGGTCAGATCCGCCCCGCCCGAAATCTGACGAGCCCGCTGCGCCGCGAACAGCACCAGATCGAAACGGTTGGGAATCTTGTCGACGCAATCTTCGACGGTGACGCGCGCCATGCGTGTGTCCTTCGCAAATAATGCTGGGATGAAAGCGTGCCGCCTAGCAGCAAAGGCCGCCCAAGTCAAAAGCCTTGGGCTTGCAACGCCCCCGCCCCCTGGGTCGTTACGTTTTCGACAGGATCACATGCCCCAAGGAGCCGCGCCATTTCCGCCCCCCATCCGCCCGAACAGCCCGGTTTCCAGGTCGACGGGCAAAGGCTGACCCTGCTCGACACGGGGCCACGGCGACTGGAGGCGGTGCTGGCCCTGATCGACGGGGCGCAGGTGTCGCTGCGCATCCTCTATTATATCTATTCGGATGACGAGACCGGGCGGCGGGTCCGCGATGCGATGATCGCGGCGGCCCGGCGCGGCGTCGCCGTGTCGGTGATCGTCGACGGCTTCGGGGCGGGCGCGGACGCGGCGTTCTTCCGCCCGCTGGTCGACGCGGGCGCGCGGCTGTCCCGGTTCGAGCCGCGCTTCGGCCGCCGCTACCTGCTGCGCAACCATCAGAAGCTGGCGCTGGCGGATGCCGAAGGGCCTTCCCCCTCGATCATCATCGGCGGCTTCAATATCGAGGACGATTATTTCGGCACCCCCGCCGACCAGAGCTGGCGCGATCTGGGCCTGCTGGTCGAGGGTTCGGCGGCGGCGCGCATGGCGGGGTATTTCGATGCGCTGTTCGCCTGGACGCAAAATCCCAGGGGGCGCCTGCGCGACCTGAACAAGGCGCTGGCGCATTGGAGCGAGTCGAAGGGAAATTTGCGCTGGTTGATCGGCGGGCCGACCCGGCGGCTGTCGCCCTGGGCGCGGACGGTGCGCGAGGATATGCGGCGGGGGCGACGGATCGACGTGATCGCCGCCTATTTCACCCCCAGCCCCACCATGCTCCGCCGCCTGGACCGGGCGGGACGGCGCGAGGCCGAGGTGCGGATCGTGACCGCGGGCAAGTCCGACAACGAGGCCACGATCGCGGCGGCGCGCTTCACCTATGCGGGCCTGCTGCGCAAGGGCGTGCGGATCTTCGAATACCAACTGACCAAGCTGCATACGAAACTATACGTCATCGACGATGCGGTGCATGTCGGCTCGGCCAATTTCGACATGCGCAGCCTGTTCGTGAATCTGGAGCTGATGCTGCGGATCGAGGACCGGGCCTTTGCCGATCATGTCCGTGCCTATGTCGATGGCGAGGTCACGCGATCGGACGCGATCACGCCCGCCTGGTACAAGCGGAATACCCGCTGGTTCCAGCGGCTGCGCCAGTTCGCGGCGTATCTGCTGATCGCGGTGATCGACCCGTCGGTATCGCGCGGGCTGAATTTCGGGATCGAGCCGCCCGACGGGGATTGATCCTCCCCGCTCGCGGGGAGGTGGCAGGGCGAAGCCCTATCGAAGGGGGGGCTTCCAAACAGGTCGCCCTTATCGGCCCGCCCCCTCCTCCATGCTGCGCATGGTCCCCCTCCCCGTACCGGGGAGGATCGGCTTCAGTCCTTCCAGGCCCAGTAGAGCTGGGCCGGGGGCACGTTCCACCATTCCATGTCGTGGTCGATGTTCGACCAGTGCGGAACCAGGAAGTCCTTCACCTTGGGGCTGAACTGATAGACCAGGAACGCGCCGCCGGGGCGCAGCACGTCATGCGTGCCTTGCGCGATCGCCGGACCGACGCCGGCCGGCAGGGTCGAGAAGGGCAGGCCCGACAGGACATAGTCGGCATGGTCGAAACCATGGTCGCGCACGATCTTCTGCACGTCCGCCGCCGAGCCGTTCACCGCCGCGAAACGGGAGTCGACGATGGTGTGGCTGAGATAGTCACAGAAATCGGCATTGGTATCGATCGCGATCAGCTTGGCGTCGGGCGCCATGCGCTCGAGGATCGGGCGGCAGAAGGTGCCGACACCGGGGCCATATTCCACGAACAGCTTGGTGTTGGCCCAGTCGACGGGGGCCAGCATCTTGCGGATCAGCTTGCCCGACGACGGAATGATCGAGCCTACCATCACCGGGTGCTTCAGGAACTGCTGAAAGAACATCTGGCCGGGCGACGGATAACCCGTGGCGTCGGTGCGGGACTTGCGCGCGGCGGTGGTCGAGCTGGGCATCGAGTTCCTGTCGTTCGTGATCCCCGCGTAAGGGACGCGCGAGGGAAACCCCCTCGTCGCACAGGTGCCGAACGACTTTCAAGCTATTGGGTTGCGGCGGGATGCTGCATTCCGTCGCAAAGCGGACTCGATCGACGGGGGATTTGACATGGACCGGACAGGGCAGATCGCGGTGATTTTCGTGTCGCAACGGACGGTTGGCGATGCGGAGGGCTATGCCGGGGCGGCGGAGGCGATGGACGCCCTCGCCGCGCGGCAGCCGGGATATTGCGGAGTCGACAGCGTGCGTGGGGCGGATGGACTGGGCATCACCGTCAGCTGGTGGGCGGACGAAGCCAGCGCCTTGGCATGGCGGGCGCATCCCGAACATGCCGCGATCCGGGAGCGCGGGCGGGCGCAATGGTATTCGCGCTATGAGGTGGCGGTGGCCGAGGTGGGCCGGAGTTATAATTGGGCGAACGATCCCGCCCGTTGATCTGGTCGCTCCCCTCCCGCAGGCGGGAGGGGATGGGGGAGGGCAAGGAGTCTCACCGAGACCATCGCCCGTGGCAGGCCCCCACCCCAAACCCCTCCCCCCTGCCGGGAGGAGGGGCTTCAGAAGGAGGAAGGCTTACCTTTCAGGGCGTCTTGTCCCCTCGCGGCGTCAGCATCCCCGGCGCGATGAAGCCGATCGGCTGGATCGCCGCCGCCTCCTGCTTCAGCTTGGCGGCGATCTGTTCGTAGTCGCGCTCCATCTCCGGCGTCACGCTGGCGCGCGCCTCGGTCAGCGCCTCGTCGAAGGCAGCCATGTCGACCTGGGTCGCACCGGGCGCCTTGCGCAACGCGATCAGACCCGCCCGGCGCACCACATCGCCCAGGTCGGCGCCGGTAAAGCGATCGGTCCGCGCCGCCACATCGTCCAGGTCGACATCGCTGGCGAGCGGCATCCTGGCGGTCTGGATGCCCAGGATGCGCCGCCGCCCGGCCTTGTCCGGCACGCCGACATAGATCAGCTCATCGAACCGCCCCGGCCGCAGCAGCGCCGGATCGATCAGGTTGGGCCGGTTGGTCGCGCCGATCACGACGACCGACTGCAACTCCTCCAGCCCGTCCATCTCGGCGAGGATGGTGTTGACCACCCGCTCGGTCACCTGCGGCTCGCCCAGGCCACCGCCGCGCGCGGGGACCAGCGAATCCAGTTCGTCGATGAAGATCACCGTCGGCGCGACCTGCCGCGCGCGGGCGAACAGCTTCGTGATCTGCTGCTCGCTCTCGCCATACCATTTGGACAGCAGATCGCTCGACTTGGTGGCGATGAAATTCGCCTCCGCCTCGCGCGCCACCGCCTTCGCCAGCAGCGTCTTGCCGGTGCCGGGGGGACCGTAGAGCAGGAAGCCCTTGGCGGGCCGAATACCGAGTCGCCGGAACGCATCCGGGTCCTTCAGCGGCAGCTCGACGCCTTCCTTCAGCTTCATCTGCGCGATGTCGAGCCCGCCGACATCCTCCCAGCGGACGGTCGGCGCCTGCACCATCACCTCGCGCATCGCCGAGGGCTGGACGCGCTTCAGCGCCTCCAGGAAATCCTCGCGCGTCACCGACAGCATATCCAGCACCTCGGCCGGGATGGTCCGCTCCTCGAGGTTCAGGCGCGGCATGATCCGCCGCACCGCCTCGATCGCCGCCTCGCGGGTCAGCGCCGCCAGATCCGCACCGACGAAGCCGAAGGTGGTGCGCGCCAGCTCGTTCAGGTCGACCTTGTCGCCCAGCGGCATGCCGCGCGTATGGATGCCCAATATCTCACGCCGCCCACGCTCGTCGGGCACACCGACCACGATCTCGCGGTCGAAGCGGCCCGGCCGCCGCAGCGCCTCGTCGATCGCCTCGGGGCGATTCGTGGCGGCGATGATGACCAGGTTCGCGCGCGCCTCCAGCCCGTCCATCAGGGTGAGAAGCTGGGCGACGAGTCGCTTCTCCGCCTCGCCCTGCACGCGGTCGCGCTTGGGCGCGATCGAGTCGATTTCGTCGATGAAGACGATCGAGGGCGCGGACTTGGTCGCCTCCTCGAAAATCTCGCGCAGCCGCTGCTCCGACTCGCCATAGGCCGAGCCCATGATCTCGGGGCCGTTGATCAGGAAGAATTGCGCGTCCGACTCGTTGGCGACGGCGCGGGCCAGCCGCGTCTTGCCGGTGCCGGGCGGGCCATGGAGCAGCACGCCCTTGGGCGGCTCGACACCAAGCCGCTCGAACAGCTCGGGGTAGCGGAGCGGCAGTTCGACCATCTCGCGCAACTGGTCGATGGTCGACGCCATGCCGCCGATATCGTCATAGGTGACGTCGGCCCGCCGCGCCTCGCGCGGTTCCTCATATTCGGGGCGCAGCTCGACCTCGGTATTCTCGTCGATATGGACCACGCCCTTGGGGCTGGCCGCGACGACCGCAAGGCGGATTTCCTGGAGCGCATAGGCGGGCGCGTTCATGAACTGCGCGACGCCCGGCGGCATGTTGGTGACGCGCTGCTGCCCCGCGGTCGCCACCACATCGCCCTGGCAGAGCGGCCGGTTGAAGAAGGTCCGCTTGAGCGCCTGGGCCGAACCCTGGAGCCGCAGATTCTGTTGCGCAGGCGCAAAGACGACACGGGTCGCGGGCTTCGACTCAACCTTGCGCACCTCGACGAAATCACCCGAGCCGACGCCCGCATTCGCCCGCTGCAACCCGTCGATGCGGACGAGGTCGAGCCCTTCATCCTCGGGATAGGGGGCAACCGCCCGCGCCGGGGTCGCCTGCTTGCCGACGATCTCGACCACGTCGCCCTCGGTGATGCCCAGTGCCGCCATCAGGCTGCGCGGGACATGGGCGAGGCCACGGCCCGAATCCTCGGGGCGGCTATTGGCCACCTGTATCTTGCGGGTCGGCGCGTCGCTGTCGGCCATGATCGTCCCTTGGCTAAGTGTCTGAGACACGAAAGCGCGGGACGTGGGGGCGGGTTCCGGTCCGCAAAAGGGCATGCGGCCCAGCCGGGGCAAAAAAAAGGGCCGATCGAAACGACCAGCCCGTGAAAGTTTTTAGGAGAGGATGCCTGAAAGGCCCGTTCCTTTTGCAGTGCGACACGTTATGTTGCAAGTGCGAAAAGCTTGGCTATGATTGCAGTTTGTGCAATCTTCTGCCCAATAGGTCAACGAGTACAGGTACGCCATGCGCAGGCTCCCCCCGCTGGGTGCGATCGAAGCATTTGTCCAGGTCGTGCGCCTGGGCTCCATCAAGGCGGCGGCCGAGGAACTGGCGCTGTCCGCGCCCGCGCTCAGCCGCCGGGTGCAGACGCTGGAACGCTTTGTCGGCAAGCCGCTGTTCGCCCGGCGGCATCAGGCGATGGTGCCCAATGAGGACGGGCAGCGCCTGATGGAGCAGATCGCGCCGCTGCTCGACCAATTGTCGGACGCGGTGGAGGCGATGACCAGCGGGCAGGAAGTGCTGCGCCTGCGCCTGGGCGTCCTTCCGCTCTATGCGTCGCAGCGGCTGTTCCCGCATATGGGCCTGCTGCGCGCGGCGCATCCCGAACTGCATCTCGACATCGACACCGCCGGACACGGCATCGCGCGGCTGGGCGAAGGGCTGGACGCGGTGATCGCGCTGGGCCGCGACATCGATCCCTCGCTCTATGCCAAGCGACTCGACCGCAACAAGGTCTATGTCATCGGCGCCAAGCGACTGCTCGAAGGTCCCAACCCGCTGCTCCGTCCCGAGCAGATGAACGGCATGACCGCCTTGCTGCACCGCGAAATGCCCGACGCCTTCACCGCGTGGTGCCAGGCCGCCGGGCTGACCGAGATCAAGCCCAAGGCGATCGACTTCTTCGACTCGGGCGGCCTGATGCTGGAAGCGGTGGCGCAGGGGCTGGGCATCGCCTTCATGCATGCCAGCCATTTCGAGCATGCGCATGACCCGCGTCTGGTGCGGCTGTTCGATATCGAGGTCGACAGCCCGTACAGCCACTGGTTCGTCTGCCGCCCCCGCGCGCTTCAGCAGAAGTCGGTGAAGCTGTTCCACGACTGGCTGATCCGGACATTGTATCCCGAAGCGGCGTAACGTCTACTCCCCCTCCCGCAGGCGGGAGGGGGTCGGGGGGAGGGCCGGAAGTCTCACCGAGACCAACGCTTGGGGCTTTCCCTCCCCCATCCCCTCCCGCCTGCGGGAGGGGCGTGCCCAGAGCAAATGGAGGGAGCTAAAATCAACGACAAAAAGCCGCGCGTCCTGTCGGACGGCGGCTTCACGCCTTCAAGCATCACGGGGCGACCCTGGGGTCGCCGCCCGCAAATTACTTGATCTTGGCTTCCTTGAACTCGACATGCTTGCGCACGACCGGGTCGTACTTGTTGAAGCTCAGCTTCTCGGTCTTGGTGCGCGGGTTCTTCTTGGTGACGTAAAAGAAGCCGGTATCAGCCGAGCTGACGAGCTTGATCTTGACGGTGGTCGGCTTGGCCATGACCTGGTTCCTGTATGCGTGAAAAAGCGAAAGCGGCAGCCGGAGCCGCCGCTATATAAGGGCCGCCCATGGCCCATGCCCCCGCATGAGTCAAGCATTTCACCCCATTTAAGCCCCTCTTTACGGGCAACAGCCTATGGAAACGGTGCCACTTCCCGCTATCGGGGCGGGCATGAGAGGGATGACCATCAGGATGGAGCCGCGCGAATCACCCCATGCGGGCATCAGTCCCGCCGAGATTCGCGACCAGCTCTGTGCCCGAATCGCCGCGCTGGACGTGTCCGCCCCCTATGCGCGGGCGCGCGAGCTGATCGACGGGGTGGAGGCTATCCGCCGCATCGCCCATCGCCACGGGTTGGTCCCCGCCGTCACCGTCACCCATTTCATCGACCGCGCGCTGATGCGGCAGGATGTCCCCGCGCCCGTCCATGGCTGGTTCGCGATCCTGAACGATGCCGTCGCCAGCGAGCGGCAGGATTGGCAGGCCGCCAACGCCTTTGCCCAGACCTGTTCGGTCCGTCTGGCCGGCTGATGGATGCGTTGATGATCGTGCTGGTCGCCACGCTGCTGTCCCAGGCGGGCGGGCGGCTGAGCGGTTTTGCCGAAAGGCTGGCGGAACGGACGGACAGTGCCCTGCCGGTCCTGGCGGGTGTCATGCTGGCGCAGGGATTGCTGGCGGCGGTGGCGATTCGCATCGGCATGGTGCTGGGGCCGCAGGTGACACCGGAAACGCGCAGCCTGTTGCTGGCGGTCGCGCTGGTGCTGGTGGGCATCGGCATGACGGGGCGACTGCCGCGCGCGGGTTCGCCCTTCGGCTCGGTTCGCCTGGGGGTGTTCGGCACCGCCCTGCTGGGGGCGGGGACGATTCTGCTGATGGAATCGGGCCTTGTGCTGGTCGCGGTCGCCGCCGCACGCTCGCCCCTGCCCTGGGCGGCCTGGCCGGGCGCGATGCTGGGGATGCTCGGGGCGCTGATACCGGCGATCCTGCTGGGCGCGCGCGAGTGGCGACGGCTGGCCTGGCGACCGATCCGGATGACGGGCGGCACGATCATGATCCTGGTCGGCGTCGTCATCGCGCTTTCGGCCAAGGGATTGATCTAGGCGGTCGATCAGACAGCACAGGCTTTGTCCATGGACAGCGGGGGAGCCATTGGGCCATCGGATCGTTATCGCAACGATCCTCAAGTCAGCGGGAGCATGTCCATGTCCGATACCAACCCGGCACTCGATACGCCGACCGACCTCAACCGCAATGCCACCGCCAGCGTCGCCGACGCCCTGAACGGCGCGCTGGCCGATTGCTATGCGCTCTATCTGAAGACCAAGAACTTCCACTGGCACGTCTCCGGCCCGCATTTCCGCGACTATCACCTGATGCTCGACGATCAGGCCGCGCAGATCCTGGGCGTGACCGACGCCATTGCCGAGCGCGTCCGCAAGACCGGCAACGTCACGCTGCGCTCGATCGGCGACATCGCGCGCCGCCAGACCATCGTCGACAATGACCGCGAATTCGTGTCCGCCGCCGACATGCTGGTCGAACTGCGCGACGACAATCTGAAGCTCGTCGAGCGCTTCCGCGCGGTCAAGGATGCCGCCGAAGAGGCCAAGGACAATGCCACCAGCGGCATCGTCGACGAATGGACCGACCAGGCCGAGGAACGTGCCTGGTTCCTGTTCGAGGCTGGCCGCAAGGGCTGAACCGCCCCCAGGCTTTTCAGCAAAGAAGAGCCCCGGTGAAAGCCGGGGCTTTTTTGTCGAGCGCCGGATCGGCGGGGCGCGGCAAGATTTACCGTCGGTCAAGGAGCGCAACCGTAAGGCCGCGCCATGCGAAGCTCAGCCTACACCGTTCAGTTCCGGCCAGACATCAACCTGCTCGATACCGTCCTGCACGCGGTGCTGACGCTGCCGCAGGCCGAGGCATATATGAACGAGCGTCAGGCCGGCTATGCCGCGCACCGATTTGGTCCAGGGCATCTGATGCGGATGGACATGGGGAATTATCCCGCCCAATCGCGCGAGATCGTCGACTATATGGACCGGCGCGTCCGCGATTTTCCCGTTCCCGGCAGAATCGCCGTGGTCACGACCAGTTCGATCGCACGCCTGCAGGTCCAGAGAATGGTCTTTCCGCTGGATGGCAACCGTCGCATCTTCGACGATCGGGACACGGCGCTTGCCTGGCTTCTCGATCACGCTGCGGCCTGACCACAGGATGCTGCGGCCTGGCGACCGATCGCCCCGCCGTCGGGAAATGACGACAGTTCCCCCCTTTCGCTTCCCCCGCGATCCGTAACCGGAACACCAACCCTCCCCGCCAGTTAACCCCTTATCAGGTCAGGAGGATTACCCCATGCTCAAGCTCGCCATCACCTTCCTCGTCGTCGGACTGATCCTGGGGGCACTCGGTTTCGGCGGCATCGGCGGCGCGTTCGTCGGAATCGCCAAGATCCTGTTCTTCATCGCGATCGCGCTGTTCGTGATCTTCCTTGTGCTCGGGCTGGTCGCGGGCAAGTCGGTGAAGAACGCGATCGACTGATCCCCCTATGCGCGAATTCGCGGGGTTGCTCGATGCGCTGATCTATACACGCTCGCGCAACGCCAAGCTGAAGCTGGTCGCGGATTACCTTGCCGCCACGCCCGATCCCGACCGGGGTTGGGCGATGGCGGCACTGACGGGTGATCTCGACCTGCCCGGCGTCAAGCCCGCGCTGATCCGCGCTTTGATCGAACAGCGGGTCGATCCCGTGCTGTTCCGCATGAGCCGCGACTATGTCGGCGACACGGCCGAGACGGTCGCCCTGCTCTGGCCGGCGCCCGACCGGCCGGTCGATCCCGAACCTCTGTCGGTCAGCGACGTGGTCGAGCGGTTGCGGCACCTGTCGCGCTCCGACGCGCCTGCCGTGCTGGCCGACATGCTTGACCGGTCGACCGCCGAGGAACGGTTCGCGCTGCTCAAGATGGCGACGGGGGGCCTGCGCATCGGCCTGTCCGCACGGCTGGCCAAGACCGCTTTTGCGCAACATTTTGGGCTGGACGTCGAAGCGGTGGAAGAGGTCTGGCACGGCCTTTCCCCGCCCTATGCCGAACTGTTCGCCTGGGGTGAGGGTACGGGCGAACAGCCGACGCCCGCCGATGTGCCGGTCTTCCGCCCCTTCATGCTCGCGCATCCGCTGGAGGATTTGCGGGTCGACCTCAACGATTATGCCGCCGAATGGAAATGGGACGGCATCCGGGTGCAGATCGTCCATGTCGCAGGCCAGACCCGGCTCTACAGCCGGACTGGCGATGACGTGACCCACGCCTTTCCCGATGTCGCGCAGGCCTTTGACGCGGTGGGCACGGTCGATGGCGAGTTGCTGGTCAAGGGCGAGCATCAGGGCGGCGCGCTGGAGGATGGCGGGGGCGCGGCCAGCTTCAACGCGCTGCAACAAAGGCTGGGGCGCAAGACGGTATCGGCGAAGATGCTGGTCGATTACCCCGCCTTTGTCCGCCTCTACGACATATTGGTCGACGGGACCGAGGATCTCCGCCCCCTCCCCTGGACCGAACGGCGCCAGCGGCTGGAGGCCTTCGCCGCCAGGCTCGACCCCGAGCGGTTCGACGTCAGCGCGGTGATCGAGGCCGAGGATTTCACCGCGCTGGAGGCCCTGCGCGCCACCGCCCGCGATGCAGCGATCGAGGGGGTGATGCTCAAGCGCCGCGATTCGCCCTATAGCGGCGGGCGGCGCGTCGGCCTGTGGTACAAATGGAAGCGCGATCCGCTGACCGCCGATTGCGTGATGATGTACGCGCAGCGCGGCAATGGTCGCCGGTCGAGCTACTATAGCGACTATACCTTCGGCTGCTGGACCGAGGAGGGTGAGCTGCTGCCCGTCGGCAAGGCCTATTCAGGGATCACCGACGAGGAACTGCGCCAGCTCGACCGTTTCGTGCGCGCGCATACCGTCCAGCGCTTCGGCCCGGTTCGCGAGGTGGAAAAGACGCTGGTGCTGGAGATCGCATTCGATTCGATCCACGAATCGAAGCGGCATAAATCAGGGGTGGCGATGCGCTTCCCCCGGATCGCGCGCATCCGCACCGACAAGCCTGCCGAGGAGGCGGACCGGGTGGACACGCTGAAGCGCCTGGTGACATAGGCATCCTCCCCGGCACGGGGAGGGGGACCGCCGCGAAGCGGTGGTGGAGGGGGATCGCCGCCCAGGAATGCCCTATGAGCATCCCCCCCTCCGTCAGGCCTTCGGCCTGCCACCTCCCCTTGCAGGGGAGGAATGAACGCTTAGTCCCCTACGCGCTCGATATCGGCACCCACGGCGGACAGCTTTTCCTCCAGACGCTCGTAACCACGGTCGAGGTGGTACACACGGGCGACCGACGTTTCGCCCTCGGCGGCCAGGCCCGCCAGGATCAGGCTCATCGAGGCGCGCAGGTCGGTCGCCATCACCGGCGCGCCGGTCAGCTTCTCGACGCCCTTCACCATCGCGGTGCGGCCATGGACCTGGATATCCGCGCCCATGCGCGCCAGCTCGGGCACGTGCATGTAGCGGTTCTCGAAGATCGTCTCGGTCAGGGTGCTGGTGCCCTGCGCCTTGCACAGCATCGCCATGAACTGCGCCTGCATGTCGGTGGCGAAGCCCGGATAGGGCGCGGTCGACAGGGTCAGCGGCTGGAGCGGGCCATCGGCCTTCACCCGGATCGAATCACGGCCTTCCTCGACGGTCACGCCCGCCTCGACCAGCGCGGACAATGTGGCGCGCATATCGTCGGCACAGGCCCCGACCAGTTCCAGGTCGCCGCCGGTGATCGCGGCGGCGCAGGCATAGCTACCCGCCTCGATCCGGTCGGGCATCACCGAATAGGTCGCGCCGTGCAGCCGGTCGACACCCTCGATGGTCAGCGTCTCGGTGCCGACGCCGTCGATCCGCGCACCCATCGCGATCAGCAACCGGCAAAGGTCGACGATCTCCGGCTCGCGCGCGGCATTGCCCAGCACCGAGGTGCCCTTGGCGGTGACAGCCGCCATCAGCGCGTTCTCGGTCGCACCGACCGACACCACCGGGAAGGTGTAGCGCCCGCCCGACAGGCGGCCGCCCGGCGCGCTGGCCTTGACGTAACCGGCGGTCAGCTCGATTTCCGCGCCCAGCGCTTCCAGCGCCTTCAGGTGCAGGTCGATCGGGCGGTTGCCGATCGCGCAGCCGCCAGGCAGCGACACCCGCGCCTCGCCCATGCGCGCCAGGATGGGGCCGAGCACCAGGATCGACGCGCGCATCTTGCGCACGATGTCATAGGGGGCCTCGGTCGAGAAGAGCTGGCCCGCCCGGATCGTCATGACCCGGCCGAAATCCTCCGGGCGCGTGCCCTCGACCCGCGTCGACGCGCCGATCTGGTTCAGCAGATGGCCGAACCCGTCGACATCGGCCAGACGCGGCAGGTTGCGCAGCGTGACCGGTTCGTCGGTCAGGATCGCGCAAGGCATCAGGGTGAGCGCGGCGTTCTTCGCGCCCGAGATCTTCAGGCGGCCCGACAGCCGGTTGCCGCCGCGAATAAGGATACGGTCCATAGACCGGCCCTCCTAGCGGACGCACGCGCCACCGCCAAGGGTCCCGCCCTTCGCCGCCTGTCGAAAGGGATCGAAAAACCAAGAAAATGTCCGGTTGATCGATATTAATGCATGGTCGCACCCTTGGTGGCTAAGGCGTTCGTCCGCTCGGGGGATGAGGTGTCAGTGTCAAATTGCGGGCTTGCTGATCGCCTGGACAAATGGGTTTCCTTGACCCCGGCCGAGCGTGAGGCCTTGGCACGGCTGGAGGATCGGCCAAAGGCGATCCGGCGCGGTGCGGTATTGATGGAGGAACAGGCGCGCAGCGACGAGCTGTTCGTTGTGCAGCAGGGCATGTTGATGTGCTATGTCCTGCTCGACGATGGCAGCCGCCAGGTGGTGCGTTTCCTGTTTCCCGGCGACCTCTTCGCGCTGTCGGCGCTGGTCTATGGCCGCTCGCCCGATACGGTGGTGGCGGTGTCCAACGCGGTCGTCTGTCCCTTCGACCGGAGCCAGATCGCAGGACTGGCGACCGGGCATCCGCGCCTGTTCAGCCTGATCCTGGTGCTCAACCAGATCGAACGGGTCGTCACCACCGACCGGCTGGCGGGGCTGGGCCGCACCTCGGCGCGGGTGCGCGTCGCGACGCTGCTGCTGTCGCTGCGCGGCCAGATGCGCCAGGCGGGCATGGATGTCGGCACCTCCTTTGCGCTCGGCCTGACCCAGGAGGAGATGGGCGACGCGATCGGGCTGACCGCGGTCCACGTCAACCGGATGCTGCGCCAGCTGGAGGACGATGGGCTGATCAAGCGCGAGGGCGGTCGTGTCCACCTGCTCGACGAAGCGCGGCTCGTGCGCGAGGCGGACTATATCGACCGGTTCGAGGGGCTGGACCTCAGCTGGCTGCCGCCGGGGCGGTAATTCCATTCCTCCCCCTGCAAGGAGAGGAGTGTTCAGGGTCCGACCCATCTCTGCAATCGAGGGCGGACCTTCAGGAACCGGCGATAACCACGCTCCAGCAGCGCCAGCACCCAAGGCGAGCGCGCCGCCAGACCCAGCGGCCGCAGCAGCGGGATCGCCCGCCACATCGCGGCAAAGGCCGCCGCGCCCGACAGCATCCGCCCATCCTCCCGCGCATGAAAGCGCGCGAGCAGCGTGTCGCGGTCGATCGGGCACTGGTCCGGCCCCTCGCCGCCGATCGCGATAAAATCGATCCGCCCGCGCCGGTCCAGCCGCCGCATCACTGCGATCTCGCGGCGACACAGCGGACAGGCGGCATCATACCAGACGGTAACGGTCGTCATGCCCCTCTCTCCGGCAAGGGCGGCCCGATCACGACCGGGCCGCCTCCACCATCAGAAAAGATCCGCGGTCATCACCTTGTTCCAGACCTTCACGAAGTCGCGGACCATGCGGGGATGGCCGTCCTCGGCAGCATAGAATTCCGCGATGTTGCGCAGCTGCGAGTTGGCCCCGAAGACCAGGTCGTTGCGCGTCGCGGTGTAGCGCGTCTCACCGCTGTCCCGGTCGTCCAGCGTGAAGCGCAAGCCTGCTTCGTCCTGCTTGGTCCAGACATAGTCCATGCTGGTCAGTACCTGGAAGAAATCGTTGCTCAGCACGCCCACCCGGTCGGTGAACACGCCCGCCTCGCTCTCGTCCCAATTCGCGCCCAGCGCGCGTAGGCCGCCGGTCAGCACCACCCATTCGGGGGCGCTGAGCTTCAATAGGGCCGCCTTGTCGAGGAACAGTTCCTCCGGCGCGACACGGCCCGCCGTCACCTCGGCGAAGTTCTCATCGACATAGTTGCGGAAACCGTCGACCACCGGCTTCAACCATTCGAAGCTGTCGGCGTCGGTCAGTTCGTCGGTGGTGTCGCGACGCCCGGCGGTGAAGGGCACCTCCAGCGCGACACCCGCATCCGCCGCCGCCTTCTCCACGGCCGCGCAACCGCCCAGCACGATCAGGTCGGCTAGCGACACGCGCTTGCCGCTGCTCGCGCCGTCGTTGAACGCGCCCATGATCTCACGAAGCTTGGCAATGACGGGCACGGTGCGGCGATTGACCGCCCAGTCCTTTTGCGGGGCGAGCGCCAGCCGCGCGCCGTTTGCACCGCCGCGCTTGTCGCTGTCCCGGTACGTGACCGCCGCGGAAAAGGCGGTGAAGGCCAGGTCCGACACCGACAGGCCGCTGTCCAGGATCCGCTGCTTCAATTGCGCGATGTCGGCAGCGTCGATCAGCTCGTAATCGCGTTCGGGAATCGGGTCCTGCCAGAGCAGGTCGGGCTCGATCGTGACCTCGGGTCCGACATAGCGTTCGCGCGGCCCCATGTCGCGGTGCGTCAGCTTGTACCACGCCTTGGAGAATTGCTCGGTGAAATAGTCGAAGTCCTTGAGGAACCGCTCGCAGATCGGGCGATAGACGGGATCGACCTTCAGCGCGATGTCGCTGGTCATCATCATCAGCGCATGGCTCTTGCCCTCGATATGCGCGTCGGGGGTGCGCGGCGCGTCACCGCTGACCGGCGTCCATTGCAGCGCGCCCGCAGGACTCCGGGTCTGTTCCCATTCCAGCCCCAGCAGGTTTTCGAGATAGCTGTTGTCCCACTGGGTCGGGTTCTGGGTCCAGCTGCCCTCGATGCCGTTGGTCATCGTGAACTCGGCATTGCCGGTGCCTTCGGGATTGTGCCAGCCCAGCCCCATCTCCTCGATCGCGGCGATCTCGGGCGGTGCGCCGATCCGGTCGGCCTTCACCATGCCGTGGCTCTTGCCGAAAGCGTGGCCACCCGCGATCAGCGCCACCGTCTCCTCGTCGTTCATCGCCATCCGGGTGAAGGTGATGCGGATGTCGCGTGCCGAGGCCATCGGATCACCGCTGGCATAGGGGCCTTCGGGGTTCACATAGATGAGCGATTGGTGCGAGGCGGCGAGCGGCTGCTCCAGATCGTAATCGGCGTCACCATTCTGGCCGCGCCAGCGCTTGTCGCGGTTGACCATCTCGTCGAAGCTGTCGACCTTGGTCATGTCGAAGACTTCGGGACCCCAATAGGTCGCGTCGTCGGCCTCCCACGCATCCTCGCGCCCGCCGCCGAAACCATAGGTCGGCAGCCCCATGATCTCGAGCGAGCAATTGCCGGTCAGGACGATCAGGTCCGCCCAGGACAGCGCGGCGCCATATTTCTGCTTGATCGGCCAGAGCAGGCGGCGCGACTTGTCGACATTGCCATTGTCCCACCAGCTGTTGATCGGTGCGAAACGCTGCATCGCCTCGCCCGCGCCGCCGCGCCCGTCGGCGATGCGATAGCTGCCCGCCGAGTGCCACGACATGCGGATCATCTGCGGCCCGTAATTGCCATAGTCGGACGGCCACCACGCGACCGAGCTGGTCAGGAAGCGCTTGATCTCGGCCTTCAGCGCATCGAGGTCGATCTTGGCGAATTCGGCGCGATAGTCGAAATCCTCCCCCAGCGGATTGGCGCGGGGGCCATGGCGGTGCAGCTGCTCGACCCGCAGGCGGTTGGGATACCATTCGGCCAGCGTCGGCGGCGTGGTGAAGGCGCCGCCGATCCGGTCGCCGCCAAAGGGGCACTTGCCTTCGAGTACCGTCTTATAGTCTTCCATGCCGCAAGCTCTCCGGGTTCGTCTGGTAAAAAGGCTGGGCGCACAAAGACCTGGCGAGCCACAGGCCCACCGGCACGCCCATCGGGCGGGATCATGTCGCGTCTGTCATGGACATAGGCGGCGTGAGGTCTTCCCCTGAGCGGAAGGAACCGCCGCTCGTCATGCCCCACAACGTCGGGCATCCCCGGTCGATCCTTGACCAGACCACCCCGCACCCAAAAAATTTAGCATGGATCAGCGTCGATACTTGGCGCGATCGGGGGGCGGTTCACCGATGAGACGGATCGATCCCCGGCCCCGGGGCGTATCGTCGGATTGCGCGTGATGCGGTGAATCATGAGGGAACGGGATATGGCCGGATCGGCGGCGATCATCGGCGCAGGGATAGCGGGCCTGGCCTGCGCCTCACGCCTGGCCGAGGCGGGATGGCAGGTCACGCTGTTCGACAAGGGACGCGGACCCGGCGGCCGCATGGCGAGCAAGGTGGTGACGGCGCAGGGTCTGCGCTTCGCCTTCGATTATGGCGCGCAATATCTGACCGCGCGGGACCCGGCCTTTATCGCGCAGGTCATGGATTGGGAACGGCTGGGTGTGGTCGCGCGGTGGCCCGCCATGGATGACGATGCCTGGGTCGGGGTGCCGGGGACGAATGCGCCCGTCGCGCATATGGCGGCGGCGCTCGACGTTCGCTGGTCGATGCATATCCGCGCGTTGCGCCGCGATGCGGACGGATGGCGGCTGCTCCATGACGAGATGACCGAGGGGCCGTTCGATGTGGCGATACTGGCGCTCCCCGCCGAGCAGACGGCCGGCCTTGCCGCACCGATCGATCCGGCGCTGGCCGAACTGGCGCGCGCGCATCCCTCCGACCCGTGCTGGACCGTGCTGCTGGGGTTCGACACCGGCTTCTCGGCACCGGATATCCTGTCCGCCGCCGACCCCATCGACTGGGCCGCACGCAATAGCGCCAAGCCGGGACGCGAGGGCGGCGAGGCCTGGACCATCCATGCCACGGCCGACTGGTCGCGGCGCCATGTCGAAAGCGACCGCACGTCCGTTACCGCCTCGCTGCTGCGCGCGCTGGAGGAACGGGTCGGCACATTGCCCGTGCCGGTCCATGCGACCGCGCACCGCTGGCGTTACGCGCGCTCGGGCAAGGCGGGTGCCGGGGCCTATCATCAGGCCGAGACGCGGCTGGCGGCCTGTGGCGACTGGCTGATCGCCCCACGGGTGGAGAGCGCGTGGCTGTCCGGGCGGCAGGCGGCGGATCTGGTGATGGCCTGATCCTCTCCGTGCCGGAGAGGAGTGAAGAAGACTTACGCCTTCTCCAGCGTACACTGAAGCGGATGCTGGTTGGCGCGGGCGAAGTCGATCACCTGCGCCACCTTGGTTTCGGCGACCTCATAGGAAAACACGCCGCACACCCCCACGCCCCGCTGGTGGACGTGCAGCATCACGCGGGTCGCATCGTCCATGCTCATCCGGAAGAAACGCTGAAGGCACAGCACGACGAATTCCATCGGCGTGTAATCGTCGTTCAGCATCAGCACGCGGTACGGCGTCGGCTGCTTGGTGCGCGTGCGGGTCCGCGTCGCGACGCCCAGGCCGGTGCCCTCGTCATCGCCATGATCGGGGCCTTGCCCGGGACCATTGCCGGCCATTCCCAGAGGATGGGTGAGGGTGTCGCTGTTCTGGGCCATGGGCATAAAATATGGCATGGCGGGGGGTGCGCACAAGCCCTTGGGGACAGGGTCGATCGTATAAATCGGTACGTCCGGGCGGGAATGTCCCACATCCTTCTTTCTCTGCAGGACAGGGCGAGGCCACCCTTCCCTCGCCCCTCTCTGAGGGGAGAGGGTTAGCAAAACAATCCGAATGGCAATTGCCCCTGGAGTCGAAAACGATCAACTCTGCTCACCCCTCCCCTTCAGGGGAGGGGCCGGGGGTGGGGCGCTTGCGCAAGCGAAACGCCCATGGCGATGCCCCACCCCAACTCCTCCCCTTCAGGGGAGGGGCTAAAACCGTGCAATGCTGATCGCTTTCAACTCTAATGGAAATCCCGTGATCGCGGCAGCAGGCGGACATCGCGGGGATGGACGCCACGCGGTGCCGGAGCCCCACGCGGATCGTGCGAGCGGGTGGCGGCGACGGGCACGTCCTCCAGCCGGGTCAGCATCGCGCTGCGATCCTCGACGCCAGCGGTCATCAGATGGACCACACCCTCCTCGCTGCGCTGGACGACGCCATGGATCAGTATCAGTCGCGAGGCCATCACCGCGCGCCGGTTCGCCTCGAAATCGCGCGCCCATAGCAGCGCGTTGACGATGCCCGTCTCGTCCTCGATCGTGACGAAGATCGCATTGCCCTTGCCCGGCCGCTGGCGGACCAGCACCACCCCCGCCACCTTGGCCCGCCGCCCATCGGCCAGATGGTGGAGGTCGGCGGCGCAGAGCACCCCCTCCCCCGCCAGTTCGCGGCGCAGGAACGCCATGGGATGGCCCTTCAGCGACAGTCGCATCGCCCGGTAATCGGCGCTGACCTGTTCGGCCAGCGGCATGGGCGGCAGCGCGACAGCGGGTTCGGCGGCCATTTCGGGGGCCGCCATCGCGGCGAACAGCGGCAGTTGCGCCGACTTCATCCGCCGCGCCTCCCACTGCCCCTCGCGCCGTCCGCTGCCCAGCGAGCGATAGGCATCGGCCTGCGCCAGCAGGTCGAGCGCACGGCGCGGCAGCTGCGCCCGGATCGCGACCGACTCGATGGTCTCATAGGGGGCGTGATCCGCAATGTCCGTGCCCCAGGCCTCACGAAAACTATCGACCTGCCGAAAGCCCAGGCGCAGCGCGAACCGGCCATCCTCTCGCCGCTCCAGCCGATTGTCCCAGCCGCTGGCATTCACATCGACCGGCCGCACCTCGACCTTGCCGTTCTCGCGCGCGTCGCGGACCAGCTGGGCGGGCGCATAGAATCCCATGGGCTGCGCATTCAGCAGCGCGCAGGTGAAGATCGCGGGCTGGTGGCATTTCAGCCAGGCCGAAACATAGACCAGCCGCGCGAAGGACAGCGCATGGCTTTCGGGAAAGCCGTAAGAGCCGAACCCCTCGATCTGCTTGAAACAGCGTTCGGCGAATTCGGGATCATAGCCGCGCGCCACCATGCCGCCGACCATCTTCTGCTGGAAATTATCCATCCCCCCGACCTTGCGGAACGTCGCCATGGCGCGGCGAAGCTGGTTGGCCTCGTCGGGAGTGAACCTGGCGGCGGTGATGGCCAGCTTCATCGCCTGTTCCTGGAACAGCGGTACGCCGTACGTCTTGCCGAGCAGGGTGCGCAGTTCGTCCGCCGGGCCGTGATCGGGATGCGGCGAGGGATAGGTCACTGCCTCCTTTTGCGCCCGCCGCCGCAGATAGGGATGGACCATGTCGCCCTCGATCGGTCCCGGCCGGACGATCGCGACCTGCACGACCAGGTCGTAGAATTCGCGTGGCTTCAGCCGGGGCAGCATGTTGATCTGCGCGCGGCTTTCCACCTGGAACACGCCGATGCTGTCGCCCCGTTGCAGCATCTTGTAGACGGCCGGGTCCTCGTCCTGCGCCAGCGTGTCGAGGTCGGGACGCGGCAGCCCGTTCACCGCCATCAGGTCGAACGCCTTGCGGATGCAGGTCAGCATCCCCAGCGCCAATATGTCGACCTTCATGATCTTCAGTTCGTCGATATCGTCCTTGTCCCATTCGATGAAGGTCCGCCCCTCCATCGCGCCGTTATGGATCGGCACCGTCTCGTCCAGCCTTCCCTGGGTCAGCACGAAGCCGCCGACATGCTGCGACAGATGCCGCGGTGCGCCGAGCAGCCGGTCGACCAGCGTGCGCAGCCGGGCGATCTCGGGATTGTCGGGCGAGAAGCCGGTTTCGTGGAACCGCTTCTCCTCGAACTGCCTGGAAAAGCTGCCCCAGACGGTGCTGGTCAGCCTTTGCGTCACATCCTCGCTCAGCCCCAGTGCGCGGCCGACTTCGCGCACCGTACTGCGCGGGCGGTAATGGATGACGGTGGCGGCGATGGCGGCGCGGTGGCGACCATAGCGGTCATAGATATACTGGATCACCTCCTCGCGCCGCTCATGCTCGAAATCGATGTCGATATCGGGCGGCTCGCGCCGTTCCTCCGATACGAAGCGCGAGAACAACAGGTCATATCGGACCGGATCGACCGAGGTGACGCCCAGGACCCAGCAGACTGCCGAATTGGCCGCCGATCCGCGCCCCTGGCAGAGAATGGGCGGCTTCCGTGTCCGCGCGAAACGGACGATATCGTGTACGGTCAGGAAATAATGCGCATAGCCGCACCGGCGGATGAGCGCGAGTTCCTCGTCCAGCAGCGCGCGCAGCTTGGCGGCCACGCCATTCGGATAGCGCTCCGCGGCTTCGCGCCGGACCAGTTCCTCCAGCCAGTCCTGTGCATCCCACCCTCGCGGGATCGGCTCGTCGGGATATTGATAGGAGATGTGATCCAGCCGGAAGGCGATCCGGTCGAGGATCGCCCTGCTCTGCGCCACCGCGTCCGGCCGGTCGGCGAACAGGCGCGCCATCTCGGCACCGGGTTTCAGATGCCGCTCGGCATTGGCCGCCAGCCGCCGCCCCCCGGTACGGACGGTCAGCCCTTCGCGGATGCAGGTCAGTACATCCTGTACCGGACGGTCGGCGGGTGAGGCGGACAGCGCATCGGTGGTGGCGAGCAGGGGGATGCCCCGCGCCCCGGCCAGCGCGGCATGGGTCATCAGCCGCCGCCGGTCCGCCCCCGATCGTGGCATGGTCACGCCCAGCCAGACCCGCCCCGGCGCCACTGCCACCAGCCGGTCGAGCGTCGCCGCCAGCCCCGGATCGGCGCGCCTCGGGGGCAGCATCGCGTCCGTCATCGGCTCGCAGGGCCGTGCGCTCGACTGGGGGAGCGCGATCAGCAGCAGATCCTCGGCATGACGGGTCAGGTCGCCCAGCCCCAGGATGCAGCCGCCCTTGCGTGCGCGCTTGTTGCCCGTCGTGAGCAACCGGGTCAGCCGCCCCCAGCCCGTCCGGTCGACCGGATAGGCGACGATGTCCGGCGTCCCATCGGCAAAGACCAGGCGCGCGCCGACGACCAGTTCGAACGGCGGCATCCGGTCGCCCAGCTTCTCGCGGATTTCCCGCAGCGCCCGGTGTGCCCGCACCACCCCCGCCACCGTGTTGCGGTCGGCAATGCCGATTCCGTCCAGCCCCAGCAGGATCGCCTGCCGGACCATCGCTTCCGCCGAACTTGCACCGTCGAGGAAGGAATAATGCGTTGCCGCGACCAGTTCGGCGAAGTCCGTCACTTACCCTTATCCTCCCCTGCAAGGGGAGGGGGACCATGCGCAGCATGGTGGAGGGGGCGTGCGGCAAGGGACGTCCCCAGCGGCGCGCCCCCTCCGTCAGCGCTCCGCGCTGCCACCTCCCCGTGCCGGGGAGGATCGTGGCGATATCCCCTCACGCGAACAGCCCGTGGACATACCAGCGCGGCCGCTCGGTCTCGCTGTACAGACCATGGCGGAAGATCCAGAAGCGCCGCCCGCGCACATCCTCGACCCGGTAATAGTCGCGCGTCGGCGGGGCCATGTCGGCGCGGCGCCACCATTCGCCCGCGATCCGCTCCGGCCCCTCGGCGCGCGCCACGTCATGCATTTTCCGCCGCCAGCGAAACCGCGCCGGGGGGCCATCCGGCGTTTCGGCGGCGAGCGACTCGATCGGCTGGGGCGGATCGAACAGGTGAATCGGACGCAGGGGCGGCTCCCCCGGCTCGGGCCGGGTCCATTCGGCCTTGGGCGCGGGATCGGTCGCGGGCAGGAGCAGTTCGGCCTGTTCGGGCATATGGCTGTCGCGTGGATGGATCCGTCGCACCCGCTCGCGCCCCAGGCGTGTGCCCAGCCGGTCGATCAGCGCCGCCACCGCCTCCGACTTGGCCTCGCCGCCCTCCAGCCGAAGCTGCACCGCGTCCAGCTTTTCGGCGAGCCCCACATCCAGCCGGATCAGGTCGTATCCAAAACCGGGGTCGAGCGGATCGGCCAGCGCCTCGATCCGCTCGCGGAACAGCCGGAGCAGCACGGCGGGATCGCGGGTCGGCTGCCCCGTCTCGACCCGCAGATGCTGCACCTCGCCATCCGAACGGAACAGCCGCGCGTCCCAGCGTCGCCCGCCCTCGTGCCGCTCCTCCAGCGCGCGTGCCGCTTCCCCCGTCAGTTCCTCCAGCACGCCCAGCATATGCTCGGTCCGCGCCACCGGCTCGGCAAAGCGCCGCTCCACGCCGATCGGCGCAGCCACGACGCGCGGGGTCAACGGGCTGTCCTCCTCCCCGGTCAGCCGCCGGAGCGCGGTCGCCGCCTCCCGCCCGAAGCGCGCCGCGATCGTCGCCATCGGCCGCGCCAGCACCTCGCCGACCGATTTCAATCCCGCCGCGATCAACGCCGCGCTGGCATCCTCGTCCAGTTCCAGCGCGGCGACGGGCAGGCGGCGGATCGCTCCCATCTCGTCGGGCGCCGGTGCCCCCGCATGGCGCGCCAACGCCCGCGCCGCCTCTGGCGTGTCGGCATAGGCCAGCCGCACGGTCAGGCCCCGCCGCGCCATCCGCGTCTCGATATCCTCGGCCAGCCCGCGCTCGCCGCCGAACAGATGATCCGCGCCGCCCGAATCGAGCACCAGCCCCTGCGGCGGGTCGAGCGCCACCGCCGGGCTATAGCGCCGCACGCCCTCGGCCAATCTCTCCAGCCAGTCGGCATCGGCGGCAGGATCGTGCGGGTAAATCTCGACCTCGGGCACCCGCGCGCGCGCATCGGCCAGCGTCAACCCGACCGACAGCCCGGCCGCGGCCGCCGGGGCGTTGAGGGCGGCGAGGCGAATCGCGCCGCCGACCGATTCGGCAAAGGCGATCGGCGCCTCATCCCGCGCCACGAACAGGTGCGGGCGGCGCGCCCGCAACCGCTCGATCGGCAACCAGGGGAAGACGAGCGCCAGATAGCGGCGCGGGATCGAAGCTTTGCGTGTCACGGTTCCACTCCACGCGCCACCGGGCGCCCGCAGGCCCTCCCCTTCGGCGCAGCAATTCCAGATCATAGGCCGGTACTCCCGGCGCGTCGGCCGCCAGCGCCCGCGAGGGGGCCGACGCGACCGACCAGCGGGTCGCCGCTGCGCTGGGCACGACCTGCCCCCCGACGCGCAGCACCAGCATCAGCACGCCCGAGGCTTCCGCCGCCAGCATCAGCCGCCGCGACGCGGTCAGGTCCAGCCCGCGCATCACCCCCCAGCCCTCTGCGATCACCGTGCCCAGCCCCGGACAGCGCGCGCTATCGGCGGCCGCGCGCAACAGCGCGGCATCATCGGCGACCACCACCACGACCAGATCGGCGGGATCGAGCCCCATCGCCACCAGCCCCGGCCCATGGAGTCGCCCGCCCTGCCGCTCGGCCGCCTCGGTGCGCAGCCACAGGATCGGCCGCGCCCCCACCGTCAGCGCACAGCCCAGCGCCAGCCCCGCGCCGCTTGCCGCCTCTTCCAACGAAAGCGCATGGATTTCATGGAGTTGTGCAACGGCCAGCCGCAGCTCGAAGCCCCGCCCCGACTCCACCCCGCCATCCGTACCTTCCGCCACCAAAGCGGCGGCGCGGCGCAGACGGTCGATCAGGGCGAAGGGCTCCTCCATATATGTTCTTGTAATGTTCTATGATCGGAGTCGCCAGCCGTAAAAAAATTGAAAAAAGTGCTTGCCGGATTCGAAACCCACATCTAATAGCCCGCCTCACCCCAGCCGGTCAGCCGGTTCGGAACGCCAGAGCGGGCGTAGCTCAGGGGTAGAGCACAACCTTGCCAAGGTTGGGGTCGAGGGTTCGAATCCCTTCGCCCGCTCCAGCGATCTCTCAGGCGAGATCGCTCGGGTCGTCAGACGATCCAATCTTTCCGCACGAACGATATTCGCTATTTCACACGAATTAGCCATGTGTCGAAAGGCCCCGGCATTCTACCGAGGCCTTTGCCCGATCTTCAGAGGGGGCGGCTTTCCAACAAGGTGCCTTCCCAGAACATCAGCTTGTCCAGCAAGCGGCGTTCGATGAAGGAATCGGGAACCCGAACCGGATCGGCCATGACATCCCCGCCCGCCCCATGGCGAAAATCGGCGATCAGTCGGTCGCGCACCTGCTGAAAATCGGTTTTCTCTCGTTCTTCCTGTCGCGCCTGATCGCAGGCTCGCCAGAAGGCGGGATAATCATGACGGCCATCGGCACCGTAAGGCCGCCCGAGATATTGCGCTCCGACACGTCCATTGCGCACCCAATCGCGATGGCGCGCCGCCCGGCTGGCCAATCGATCCCAGATATGGATTTCGTCGCGGGGCCGGGCAAAGGTCGCAATCTTGCTGGCTGCCGAGCTATATTGGCGCCGCTGCCCCCTCGAAATCGGCAGCCTGTCCGCCCAATGGGGGATATCCACGCACGGGTCGAACGCATCCGCTGCATGGATCGTCATGATAGCTGCCGCCACACCCGCACGGTCCCAGGCGACGAACTGGGTCAATAGAAACGTCGACAGGAACTGGCGGGCGTCATTCGCTTCCACCTGGCCTGAAAAGACCGCCAGCCAATGCGTGTCGGGATGACGGCCTTGATCGACTCGCTGCTCCCTGGGGCAACACCAGCGGCGGACATCCTGCTCCGCTCTGGCCAGCAACATCCTGCGAATATCTTGTGGAAATGGCATGTCGTTCCTCCCGTTCCAGGCGTTAGGAGGAGGGCCAAAGCATCGAACATCCGGGAAGATTCAGGATTGTCTATATTGTCGGAAACAAGAGGATGCATCCGCCCCGCCCAGTCCGACGACGCGGCCGCCATCGCGGCGATCATCCTGCCGGTGATCCGGGCGGGTGAGACCTATGCGCTCGACCCGGCGATGTCGGAGGACGCGGCGCTCGCTTACTGGTTCGGCGACGACAAAACGGTCTTCGTATTCGAGGAGGACGGCGCCATCCTGGGCACCTATTATCTGCGCGCCAATCAGGCGGGCGGCGGCCGCCATGTCGCCAATGCGGGGTACATGACCGGCCCCGCCGCACGCGGGCGAGGGGTGGCGCGGGCGATGGCCGTGCATTCCTTCGACGAAGCCCGTGCGCGGGGCTTTGCCGCGATGCAGTTCAACTTCGTGGTCGCCAGCAACGCGGCCGCCGTGCATCTGTGGACGGCGCTGGGCTTTGCGACGGTCGGACGGGTGCCGGGGGCGTTCCGGCACCCGCGCCTGGGGCCGGTCGATGCCTTGGTGATGCACCGACCGCTATAGTCACTCCGCCCGCGCGACCTGAAAGCCCGCAAAGGACTGGCTGACCGGCATCAGTTCCAGCCGGTTGATGTTCAGGTGCGGTGGCAGCTCGGCGACCCAGAGCAGGGTCGCGGCGATGTCGTCCGCCGTCATCGGGTCCGAGCCCGCATAGAGCGCGTCCGACGCCGCCTGGTCGCCGCCGGTGCGGATGGTGGTGAACTCGGTCTCGACCATGCCCGGCTCGATCGAGGTGACGCGCACCCCCTTGCCGTGCAGGTCGGCGCGCAGGTTCAGCGAGAATTGCTTCACGAACGCCTTGGTCCCGCCATAGACGTTGCCGCCGGTATAGGGATAGTTCGCCGCGACCGAGGACAGGTTGATGATCCCCCCGCGCCGCGCGATCAGGCCGGGCAGCAGCCGGTGGGTGATGGTGATGAGGCCGTCGATATTGGTCGCGATCATCGTGCGCCACTGGGCCAGATCGCTGTCCTGGGCGGGCTTGGTGCCGAGCGCGAGGCCGGCATTGTTGATGAGCAGGTCGATCGCGGCGAAATCCTCCGGCAAACCGCCCAGCGCGGCGTCGAGCGCCTCCTCATCGGTGATGTCGAAGGCCAGCGGGTGGAACGCATCGCCCAGTTCGTCGGCCAGCGCCTGGAGCCGGTCGGCGCGACGGCCCGTACCGATCACCCGCCACCCCGCCGCGACAAAGGCCCGCGCGGTGCCCGCCCCGATCCCGGCGGTCGCGCCCGTCACCAGAACTGTCTTCGTCATCCGTCCAACTCCCTCTCAAGCGGTTCGCCTGCTGGTATCCGGCGGGGCCGGACATGGCAAAGCGCGCGCGGTGCACAAGGCGGCAAGACCGGCCTCTGTTCCCACCACTTACCCAAGTGATAGAAATACCGGGCTTTTCCCGGATGGCCGGGATGCCCGGATGGCGGCATGATCGGCACCGGGAGAGGACAGGCATGGACTATCGATCAGGCCAGCCGCGACGAATCGCCGGGGACCATTGGCGTGGCCCCTTCCCTCGCGCACAGGGCGGGTTGTGCGATTTCCGGCCCGTGCTGACCGGGGCACCGACCAAGGCGGATGGCTCCGCGACGGTCCGCGCCGTCTATCCCAGCCCGGAGGACGAGGCGGTGGACAGCTGGGTCCGGGTCCGTTGGTAGCGCCACGGTTGCGGGGGCCGGATCGCCCTCCCACATAGGCGGGGCGGCCGGTCTGGGGTCGCTTCAGCCAGGACTTTCCATGCCCCGCCGCCTTCGTATCGATTTCGTCTCCGACATTTCCTGCCCCTGGTGCATCATCGGGCTGCGCGGGCTCGAGATCGCGCTGGAGCGATTGGGCGATACGGTCGAGGCGGATATCCATTTCCAGCCCTTCGAGCTGAACCCCGCCATGGCGCCCGAGGGCGAGAATATCGTCGAGCATATCGGCCGCAAATATGGCGCGACGCCCGAACAGTCCGCCGCCAACCGCGCCACTATCCGCGAGCGGGCGGCCTCAGTCGGCTTCACCATGGCGATGGGCGACGATGCGCGCATCTATAACAGCTTCGACGCGCACCGGCTGCTCCATTGGGCGGAGATCGGAGGGCAGCAGGCGGCGCTGAAGCACGCGTTGTTCGACAGCTATTTCACGCGGGGCGAGGATATCTCCAGCCATGACGTGCTGATCGCCGCCGTTACCCGCGCCGGGCTGGATGCCGACGAAGCCGCCGCAATCCTGTCGTCCGACCACTACACCGCCGAAGTGCGCGAGGCGGAGCGGCTGTGGCAGGGGCGCGGCATCCAGTCGGTGCCCGCCATCGTGATCGACAATCGCTATCTCATCTCGGGCGGACAGCCGCCCGAATCCTTCGAGCAGGCGCTGCGCCAGATCGCCGCCGAACCTGCTGCTGCCTGATTTCACGGAAAGGACAGTCCCCATGGCCGACACCCGCCCCGACACCCGTTATGCCAAGACCGAGGAAGCGCTCGCGAAGCTGACCCCCGAGCAATATTATGTGACGCAGGAAAGCGGCACCGAGCGCCCCGGCACCGGCGAATATCTCCACACTCGCGAGCCGGGCCTGTATGTCGACATCGTCTCGGGCGAGCCGCTGTTCGCATCGGCCGACAAGTTCGATTCGCATTGCGGCTGGCCCAGCTTCACCCGGCCGATCGAACCCGCCCATGTCAACGAGCTGCGCGACACCACGCACGGCATGGTCCGCACCGAAGTCCGCTCGGCGCATGGCGACAGCCATCTGGGCCATGTCTTCCCCGACGGCCCGCGCGATCGTGGGGGTTTGCGCTACTGCATCAACTCGGCCTCGCTGCGCTTCGTGCCCCTGGGGGATATGGAAGCGCAAGGCTATGGCGATTACGTGGATCAGGTCCGCGCGGCCGAGCAGGGCTGAGTAATTCCTCCCCGGTACGGGGAGGTGGCAGGCTGAAAGCCTGACGGAGGGGGGCTTCCACAAGCGACTCGCTTAGTGGCACGCCCCCTCCACCACCGCTTCGCGGCGGTCCCCCTCCCCGTGCCGGGGAGGATTGACGTTTACGGCACCTTTTGCCCGTCCGATCGTTTGGCTTCCGCAACGATAAGGTTCGGGAAAGAGGGGCGATGCTGACGACGATGATCTGGACGCCGCTGCTGATGGCGGCCCCCCTGGCGCCCCAGCAGACCACCGATCCCGTGCCGACCGCCGCGCGTGTCACCCCCGATGCCGCCGCCGGGGATACGCAGCGTACGCCCACCCGCCGCCGCCCGGTTCGCCCTTCCGACAGCGCACCCTCGGCGATCACCGCCGACACCCGGCGCACGCCGCCGCCGGGGATCATCGGCGACTGGCACGATATCCGCACCCGGCTGAACGAACGCGGCATCACCGTCACCGCGCGCTATGCCTCCGAAAGCGCCGCCAACGTCACGGGCGGTCGCAAGACTCTGTTCCGCGAGACGGGGCAGTTCGACGCGGGCGCGCTGTTCGATCTGGAAAAGGTAATGGGGCTGAAAGGCGGCGCGTTTCAGGCCACGCTGACCTATCGTCGCGGTCGCAACCTCAGCGACGATGCGAATCTGGGCACGCTGCAACAGGTGCAGGAGGTCTATGGGCGCGGCCAGACGCTGCGCCTGACCCAGTTCTGGTACGAACAACGGATCGGCGATCGCTTCGAGCTGAAGCTGGGCCGCACCAATCCGGGCGAGGATTTCGCGATTTTCTCGTGCCACTTCATGAACCTCAGCTTCTGCGGTGCGCAGCCCGGCAATCTGGTCGGCGACTATTGGCAGAACTGGCCGGTCAGCCAGTGGGGGGCGCGGCTGCGCTACGAACCGCGCGACGATCTGTACGTCCAAGGCGCGGTCTATGAGATCAATCCGCGTAACCTCGACAATGATTTCTTCATCGGCCACTTCAAGGGCGCAACCGGCGTGCTGGTCCCCGCCGAGGTGGGCTGGATTCGTAACGCGACCGCCGGGCGGATCGGATCGTACAAGCTCGGCGGCTGGATCGCGACGGCGGATGCGCCTGACGTCTTCCTCGATATCAATCGCCGTCCGATCGCGATCACCGGACTGGCCCCGCTGGAACGCAGCAGCCGCTACGGCGTCTATATCAACATCCAGCAGCAGCTGACCGGCGAAACCAAGGACGGCAAGGCGGAGAACGGCCTCAGCGTCTTCCTGAACGCGACCCAGGCCGACCGCGCGACCAGCGTGACCGACAATCAGGTCGCGGCGGGCCTGTTCTACAAGGGGCTGGTCCCCGCCGTGCCCGGCGACGTGCTGGGCTTCGGCGTGGCGCGGACCCATGTGAACAACCGGGTTGCCGATGGCCAGCGACTCGATCCGACCCGGCCCGCCGTGCAGGGCTCCGAATATGCCGCCGAAGTCTATTACAGCATCCACCCCGCCGAATGGCTGGAGATGCGGCCCAACGTCCAGTTCGTCCACCATCCCGGCGGCTATGCGCAGGCCGATGACGTCACCATATTGGGGCTGAAGGCCGCCTTCACCCTGTAAGCCTGAGAATTCACGACCCGTTCAATAGGCGGTGCGCAAGGACAGGCGTGCCCAAAGGAGTGATTTGATGATCCGTTCGATGATGGCGTCCGCCCTGCTGGCGCCGACCGCCATGGCGATGGTCGCCGCCCCCGTGCCCGCCTTCGCGCAAGGCACCGGCGATCTGGCGGCGGTGCAGCGTCACCTGCAATCGGTGCAGACCATGACCGCCGACTTCACCCAGACCGACCGGGCGGGCAAGGTGCTGACCGGCACGCTGACCATGAAGAAACCGGGCAAGATCCGGTTTCAGTATGAAAAGGGCGTGCCCCTGCTGATCGTCGCCGATGGCGGCGCGCTGACCTTCATCGATTATTCGGTCAAGCAGGTGCAGCGCTGGCCGATCAAGAACTCGCCGCTGGGCGTGCTGCTCGATCCTTCCCGTGACATCGGCCGCTATGCCAAGGTTGTGCCTAGCGCCGACCCGCGCCTGCTCTCGGTCGAGGCGAACGATCCCAAGCATCCCGAGTACGGCAAGATCACTCTGGTCTTCGCGCGTGACGCCGCCGCGCCGGGCGGGTTGATGATGCAGGGCTGGGTCGCGCTCGACAGCCAGAACAACCGGACGACGATTCGCCTGTCCAACCAGCGATTCGGGGTGCCGGTCGACGACAAGGCGTTCCGATTCAACGACCCACGGAGGACCCCGACCCGTAACTGAACGCTGGCGGGCCGTTTCATTCATCCGGGCGACAGGTTCGCTGCCCTATCAAGGTGTTGCGGTTGAGGGGCGTTCGAGATTCCCCCCTGTTGCTCGAACAAGCACCCTCATCCCGCCTGCGTGACGAACGCTAGGTCGGCCCTCGCTCCATGCCCCCGGAGCGGGGGCCTTTCCTTTTGTTCATCCCTCCCCTTGCAGGGGAGGAATGGGGGTCAGGTAATCTTGTCTCACCCCCCTGCCCCCGCTACATCGCGTTTCGTGAAAATCGCCTCCTGGAACATCAATTCGGTGCGTTTCCGCGCCGCGATCGTCGAGCAATTCCTGACGGAGGCCGCACCCGATGTGCTGTGTCTGCAGGAGACGAAGGTGGTCGATGACGACTTCCCCTTCGACCTGTTCCGGTCGCTGGGTTACGACCACATCATCATCCACGGCCAGCGGATGCACCACGGCGTCGCCATCGTGGCGAAGGTGCCGATCACCGAGGACGACCGCCTCGACTGGCAGGCCAATGCCGAGGCGCGGCATGTCGGCATCCGGTTGCCGAACGGGGTGCGGCTGGAGAATGTCTACATCCCGGCGGGCGGCGACGTGCCCGACCGTGAGGTGAACCCAAAATTCGGCCAGAAGCTCGATTTTCTCGGCCGTATGATCGAATGGTCGGGCCAGCTCGATTGTCCGACGATCCTGACCGGCGACTTCAACATCGCGCCACTCGAATCGGACGTGTGGAGCCACAAGCAGCTGCTCGACGTGGTCAGCCATACCCCGATCGAGGTCGAGACGCTGGCCAGGCTCCAGGCGTCGAACGACTGGGTCGACCTCGGCCGCCACTTCATCCCCGCGCCGCAGCGTCTCTATACCTGGTGGAGCTACCGCGCGAAGGACTGGGCGGCGTCGGATCGCGGGCGGCGGCTCGATCATATGTGGGCGACGCGCGACGTGGCCGAAAAGGCGGTGTCGCATCAGGTGTTCGAGCCGTGCCGCAGTTGGCTGAAACCCTCCGACCATATCCCGATCATGACGGAATTCGATTTTTGAGCCTTCCCGACTCCAAGGCGGCGGCGCGTGCGATCGATGCGCTACGCCGGGGCTGGCCGATCGCGATTGCGGGCCAGGCGCTGCTCGCGGTCGAGACGGCCGATCCGTTACGCCTCGCCGCCTTCGATCCCGAGGCCCGTGCGCCCGTCCTGATCTCCGCCGGTCGCGCCGCGACGTTGAAGCTGACCAACCAGCTGGAGGCGGCCGATCCCGACGCTGCCGTGCTGGTCGAGCGCGCACCCTGGGTCGACTTTGCCGCCGCCACCGCGCTGGCCGACCCGCAATTCGACCTGGCGACCCCGCTCAAGGGTCCGTTCCGCGCCCTCCCCCTGCCCGATCCAGCGATCGCGGCGGCGGCGATCCGGTTCGCCCGGATCGCCGGGATGCTGCCCGCCTTCTTCGTCGGCGGAACTGGCGTGGAGGCGGCGATTTCGCTCGCCGACATCGCCGCACACGAAGATGCCGAGGCGCTGGCCATCGCCACCCGCGCCCGCCTGCCCGTGGCGGGGGCGGAGAATGCGGAGATCGTCGCCTTCCGCTCGCCCCATGCGGCGGGCGAGCATGTCGCGCTGCTGATCGGCCAGCCCAATGGCCAGCCGCCGCTGGTGCGCCTGCATAGCGAATGCCTTACCGGCGATGTGCTCGGCAGCCTGAAATGCGATTGCGGGCCGCAGCTTCATGCCGCGATCCATGCCATTGCCGAGTCGGGTTGGGGGATCCTGCTCTATCTGCGGCAGGAGGGGCGTGGGATCGGGCTGGTCAACAAGCTGCGCGCATACCAGCTCCAGGATCAGGGCTTCGACACGGTCGACGCCAATACGCGGCTGGGCTTTGCGATCGACGCCCGCGACTTCGGCGTGGCGGCGCGGATGCTGACCCTGATGGGACAGGACACAGTGCGGTTGCTGACCAACAACCCGGCCAAGGTCGCGGGGCTGAACGCGGCGGGGGTGCAGGTGATCGAGCGGGTCGCACACAGCCTGCCACCCAATCCGCATAACGAACGCTATCTCGCCACCAAGCGGGATCGGACGGGGCACCAGCTTTAAGGAGTGTATCGCGCTCTTTCAGAAGAATGGTTCGCGCGGAGACGCGAAGACGCGGAGATGAATGGGTCGGGGCCAAGTTGAGACACTCTCACCTTGGTTGCGATAAGAGGGCCGCTGTCGCCGCAAGCCAGACACCTCCGCGTTCTCCGCGCCTCCGCGCGAACATCATCCTTGTCTTCTAAACTTTATCCCCGCCGCGCGATCCCTTGCGCGATGATCGTCGCCTCCGCCTCGGCCAGAACCGCCCCGGCATTGCCCGGTGCCATCACCGCGCGTTCGGCCGCCCGGATACGCGCCATCGCGCGCGCCAGCATCGCAGGGGTCCAGCGGCGCAGCGCGCGCGCCGTCTTCGCCTCGTCGCGGAAGAAGACGCGGTGGCGCTTCATCACCGCCTCGACCGGTTCGCCCGCATCCATATCGGCACGCATCTCGGCCAGCACGACCAGCCGCCGGGCCAGCGCGCGCAGCCACGGAATCGGCGACGCCCCGCCCTCATCGAGCAGCGCCAGTTCGCCGCCCAGATCGCTCACGCGTCCCTCGACCACCGCCTCGACCGCATCACCCATCTCGACCTCGCCCAGATCGGCGCCGACCGCATCCATCGCGGCGTGATCGACCTCGCGCGGGCGGTCGGGTGCAGCGTCGAGATAGAGCGCCAGCTTCTCCAGTTCGCGCATCATCACCGATCGGTCGGCCGCCGCCGCCTCGACCAGCCGGGCGGGCACCCCCGCCGCCAGCCGCAGCCCCATCTCGCCGCCGATCGTCGTCGCCAGCCGCTCGGCATCGGCAGCGGTCGGCGCATAACAGCCGAACGCCATCGCGCGCGGCGAATCGAGCGCCAGCTTCACGATCTTGGCGGTGGTCTTGACCGTGGGGGCGATGGCGACAACCGGATTGCCCGCCGACTCGGCCTCCAGCAGCGCGGTGAACGCCGCCAGCCCTTCCTCGCCGACACTGGCGATACGGATGTGGCGCGGGCCGCCGAACAGCGACATGGACGCCGCCTCGTCGGTCAGGCGGGCGGGATCGCTTTTCAGCGTGGCCGAGTCCAGGTCGATCCGCTCGGCATCCTGCCCCATGGCCTTGGCAAGGATTCGCGCCAGTTCGCTTGCCCCCGCCTCGTCGGGACCGTGGAGCAGATAGAGGCGGATGTCGGCGGAGGGGCGTCCCAGCGCCTGGCGAATCTGGTTGGCGTTAGCCTTCACGGGCGCGCGGGCACCATCGCCTCACCGGGCCGCGACCGGGCATAGGTGGCCAGCCGCGCGACGATCTCGTCCGCCACGATCACCGACAACCGCTCCAGCGCAGTGTTTTCCGCCGCGATGGTCGCATATTCCGAGCGGACCACGTCGATCCCGGCATCCGATCCGGCGGTGGCATCGACCAGCACCGCGTTGCTCGTCTGGTCGACCAGCTGATAGCGCGCGCGCAGGATACGCCGTTCGCGCACCACCGAGTCGTCGCGCCGCACGCCAAGCCCGCGAATCTGGTCGTCCAGCTTCACGTCCAGACGGTAACGGGCATTGCCCGTCTTGCCGCCGAGCCGGTCGTTCAGCGCATTGGCCATCAGCCAGCCCGCCTTCCCCTGGATCGGCGCGACCTCGATCTGCGTCAGGGCATTGGCCACCGGACCGGAGCCGCCGCCCGCATAAAGCGGATGCAGCCCACAGCCCGACAGACCCAGCGTCAGCGCCAGACCGGCGGCGATCAGGGGAAGGACGCGGCTCATGCGACGATGTTCACCAGACGGTCGGGCACCACGATCACCTTCTTCGGGGTAGCGCCGTCAAGCGCGCGGACGATCTTGTCCGACGCCAGCGCGGTCGCCTCCAGCTGGTCATTCGGCAACCCCTTGGCGACGGTCAGCGTGTCGCGCAACTTGCCGTTGACCTGCACCGCGACGGTGACTTCGTCCTCGACCAGCAGGCTTTCGTCGACCACCGGCCAGGCGGCGTCGGCGATCAGGCCCTCCTGCCCCATCCCGGCCCAGGCTTCCTCGGCCATGTGCGGGACCATCGGCGCGACCAGCAGCATGGTGGTGCGGATCGCGTCGTTGCGCGCGGCGGAAGGCTTGGCCTTTTCGATGGCGTTGACCAGCTCATAGAGCTTGGCGACGGCCTTGTTGAAGGCCAGCGCCTCGATATCCGCCGCTACGCCCGCGATGGTCTGGTGCAGTTTCCGAGAAAGCGCCTTGTCCTCACCCTCGGCAGCTTCAGAGCCGTCGAACAGACGCCACAGGCGCTGAACGAAGCGCCACGAGCCCTCGATACCCGATTCCGACCAGGGCAGGTCGCGCTCGGGCGGGCTGTCGGACAGCATGAACCAGCGCACCGCGTCCGCACCATATTGATCCACGATGGGTTCGGGATCGACGGTGTTCTTCTTGGACTTGGACATCTTCTCGACGCGGCCGACCGTGATCGGCTGGCCGGTCGCGATCTCGATGCCGTCGCGGATTTCTCCGGGGGCGAGCCAGCGGCCGTCCGAGGACTTGTAGCTCTCGTGCGTGACCATCCCTTGCGTGAACAGACCCGCGAACGGCTCCGCCACGTCGATCAGGCCGATATGCTTGAGCGCACGCGTCCAGAAGCGGGCATAGAGCAGGTGCAGGATCGCATGCTCGACGCCGCCGATATATTGCCCAACGGGCAGCCACTGTTTCACGACCTCGGGATCGAACGGGCGATCCTTGGGCTGGCTGGCGAAGCGGATGAAATACCAGGAGGAATCGACGAAGGTGTCGAGCGTGTCGGTCTCGCGCCGGGCGGGCTTGCCGCAGGTCGGGCAGTCGACATGCTTCCACGTCGCATGGCGGTCGAGCGGATTGCCCGGCACGTCGAAGGTCACGTCCTCGGGCAAGGTCACCGGCAGCTGGTCCTTGGGCACCGGCACCGCACCGCAATCCTCGCAGTGGATGATCGGGATCGGCGTGCCCCAGTAACGCTGGCGGCTGACGCCCCAGTCGCGCAGGCGGTACACGGTCTGGCCCTGGCCCCAGCCCTCACCCTCGGCGCGGGCGATGACGGCGGCCTTGGCGGCCTCGACCTCCATGCCGTCAAGCGGACCCGAGTTCACCAGTTTCCCGCTGCCGGTATAGGCGGTGTCACCCTCGAACACCGGCGCGGTCAGGTCGCCATCGGCGACGACGCGGGTGACGCTCAGGCCGTATTTGCGCGCGAAATCCAGGTCCCGCTGGTCATGCGCGGGCACGCCCATGACGGCGCCCGTGCCGTAGTCCATCAGCACGAAGTTCGCGATATAGACGGGCAGCGTGATGCTGTCGTCCATCGGGTGCTGCATCCGATAGCCGGTGTCGAAGCCCAGCTTTTCCTGCGTTTCCAGTTCGGCCGCCGTCGTGCCGCCCGCCTTGCAACGCTCGATAAAGGCCGCCGCGTCGGCGTTCGTCTCGGCCAGTTCGCGCGCGATCGGATGATCCGCCGCGATCGCGACGAAGCTCGCCCCGAAGATGGTGTCGGGACGGGTCGAATAGACCTCGATCGGCGTCGCGAAGGGCGCGACGGGCGCGAAGCGGAACTGCAGGCCCTTGCTGCGGCCGATCCAGTTCTCCTGCATCAGCTTCACCTTGTCGGGCCAATGCTCCAGGGTGGTCAGACCCTCCAGCAGCTCATCGGCGAAGTCGGTGATCTTCAGGAACCACTGGTTCAGCTTGCGCTTCTCGACCAGCGCACCCGAGCGCCAGCCGCGCCCGTCGATCACCTGTTCGTTGGCCAGCACGGTCATGTCGACCGGGTCCCAGTTGACCGCCGATTCCTTGCGATAGACCAGCCCACCCGCATACAGGTCGAGGAACAGCGCCTGCTCATGCCCGTAATACTCAGGCTCGCAGGTCGCGATCTCGCGGGTCCAGTCGAGCGCGAAGCCCAGCCGCTTCAGCTGCGCCTTCATCGTCGCGATATTGTCGCGGGTCCAGCCGCCAGGATGGACGCCCTTCTCCATCGCGGCATTCTCGGCGGGCATGCCGAACGCGTCCCAACCCATCGGGTGGAGCACCTCATGCCCGATCATCCGCCGATAGCGCGCCAGCACGTCGCCCATCGTATAGTTGCGGACATGCCCCATATGGATGCGCCCCGACGGATAGGGAAACATCTCAAGGACATAGGACCGGGGCTTGGGGCTGTGATCGTCGGCGGCGAAGGTGCGCCGCTCTTCCCAGATCCGCTGCCAGGTCGAATCCGATTTCAGGGCATTGTAACGCGAGGCCATTCGGGTGGTCTTTTACTTCGTGATCGAGGCGCGGCGCAGGTCGCGCGCCTTGGTGAGGATGATGTCTTCCAGCTTCTGGATGGTCGCGGCCTGCACCGGCGCTTCCACCCACTGGCCGCCGCGATTGACTTCGCGCAGCGCGGTGACGCGCAGCGCATCGGCGCGCAGATCCTGGTCCAGGATGGTGACGGTGACCTTCATCCGCTCGGTCGGGACCTGCGGGTTGACGTACCAGTCGGTGACGATGACGCCGCCGTTGGAGTCGGTCTCGGCCAGCGGCATGAAGCTCAGCGTGTCGAGGCTGGCGCGCCACAGATAGGAATTGACGCCGATCGTCGTGATCTTCGACGCGGCCAGGTCACCCTGCGGGCGCTCCTTCTTACCGGCACAGGCGCCGAGCGACAAAGCGGCGATTACCGCGAACGCGGTGGCGGAACGGCGAAGCATCGGCATTATCCTGACTGCGATGAAGGACGGGAATAAGGGTTGCCTATAGCCTCTACAGGGGTGCCGACACCCCGGCAAGCGCCGGGACATCATCGACGATACGACCGATTCTGTGGAGGTTGCGCAACACTCGGACAAGATTCGCGATGGCGTGCGTAACAATGGGATCGCTCACGCCAGATTCCGTGTTAGGAGCAATCCTGTAAAAGGGTCTCAAAAAAGGGGTGGGCCGTGTCGTTCGGGCGTGTGGTGATCGGAATCGCAATCGGGGCGCTGGCCGCCACGACTGCGATGGTCGCGCCCGCCATCGGCGCGGTCGATCAGAATAAGCACCCGATCAAGGCACGGGGACTCAGCCTGCTCGGCCGTGGCGGTTTTACCCCGTCCGCCGCAGACCCCCGGCTCGCCGCCATCTTCGCCAAGAGCGGGCTCGATGCGGGCGACCTCCGCTTCACCCCGGCGGAAAGCCAGCGCGGCGTCAACCGCCCCGTGACCGTCGCGGTGCGGGCGCAGAGCAGCCGCACCAACGAGGAACGCGTCGCCGCCAACACCGCGCCGACCGTCGGTCTGGCCCCGATCTCCTATAACCTCGGCGTCTCGGTCGGCTGGAAACGGGTTGCGCTGTCGGGTGATATCGCGCGCGTCGACCTGGCCGGCCTGCCAGGCAGCCGCGAAAGTGCCGATGTGGCGGTCAGCTATACTGCGAATCGCTTCACCGGCCGCGTCAAGGCCTCAACCGACCGCCCGATCGACGGCGCGCCGAAGATGATCGACATGCCGTCCAGCTACTCGCTCGACATGGGCGGCTCCTATTCGCTGACGCGCAACCTCGATGTGACGGCGGGTGTCCGCTATCGCTCGGATCGCGAGCGTCTGGCCCGGATCGACGACGATCGCCGCAACAGCCAGGCGGTCTATCTGGGAACGGCCTTCCGCTTCTAAGTCGGTCCTGCAACAGCGGCGGGGGGTGACGATTTGGTCTTTCTGACGGTCTTGGCCTTCGCAGTTCAACGCCCCGAAGCCCTCGCGCAGCCGCCCAAGTTACTGAACCCGACCACGCTGTTTCAGCCCAATGACTATCCTACCCGGGCTGCGCAGAAGGAAGAAAGCGGGATCGTCAGCACGCTTCTGTCCGTTGACGATCATGGCCGCGTGACGAACTGCGTCGTTACCGAAAGCAGCGGATCGGTGGCGCTCGATACCGGAACCTGTACCCTGTTGCGTCGCAAAGCCCGCTTCAAGCCTGCGCTCGATGCGACCGGCTCCCCCGTCAGCGGCACCCATCGCGAGATGGCGGCCTGGTCGATAGGCCCCTCCGCGATATCGCCGGTCATCCAGCTCATGCTGTCACTATCCCCGTTACAGTCTCCTCCGACTGCACCGGTCGCAGCCCGCCTCTATTTCAATGCCAAGGGCCGCGTGACCGAATGCCAGATCGTCCAATCGGGTGGCGGCGCCGTGGACGAAGCGGTTTGCAAGATTGCCGCCGCCAAACTTTCCATCACCCCGCCGCACAGCGAGTCTCCCGACATTGCACCCGTCGGCATACGGAATTTCAGCGTTGCTTTCCGGCTGGCGGACCCGGCCAGCGGACAGGGGCGGCCTTAGGCGGTCCAGGCATCGATCGCGGCCCAGCCATGAAACACCCCGCGCAACCGGCGAAAGCGCTTTGCATTCATGCCCCCCAGTGCGATTCGCGCCAGTCCGAGTCCATTGCCGATTCTCATTGCCCGTGCCGGACCCAGGGCCGGAGCACCCGGATGCGAGCGGGTCGGGAATAGCGGCGAGACGAACAGCAGGTCGGCCCCTGCCCTCCATCCCGCCACCGCTTCGGCCCGGTCATGCGCAGGCCAGCTTCGCAGCCCCCTGCCTCGCCCCGCCTTGTGGACGCCGTCTCCGGGCAATCCCCCTCCGGCCACCAGCAACACCAGCCCCCGCGCCCTGGCGATTCGCCAGACCCGACGATGAATCGCGCGCCGCTCGGCCGCCGGCGTCGCATGATGGCGGAACACCACCCCCGATCCGGGCGGCAGCCGGCGCAGCGCGGTCCAAAGCCCCTCCCCCAGCCGCTCGTCGGTCATCAGCCATGTCACGGGGTATCGGTCGGCCATCGGGGGTATTATAGCGCCGGGCATGACCGACGACAGCGTTTCCCGCCTTGCCACCGTCTCCGCCCAGCTTCAGCACGCCGCGAAGCTCGGGCAGCACGCGACCCCGACCCTGATCGCGGTGTCGAAGACCCATGATGCCGACACGATCCGCCCGCTGCTGGAGGCCGGGCACCGCGTCTTCGGCGAAAACCGGGTGCAGGAGGCCGCCGCCAAATGGCCCGATCTGCGTGCGGCCTATCCGGGTGTCGAACTGCACCTGATCGGCCAGCTTCAGTCGAACAAGGCCGCCGACGCCGTCGCGCTGTTCGATGTGATCCACACGGTCGACCGCCCCTCGCTGATCGCCGCACTGACCGAAGCAATGGACAAGAGCGGAAAGCGGCCCGACTGTTTCCTTCAGGTCAATATCGGCGACGAGGAGCAAAAGGGTGGCTGCGCCATTGCCGAGACCCCTGCAATGCTGGAGACGGCCCGCAGCGCCGGGCTGCCCATCATCGGCCTGATGGCGATCCCGCCGCATGGCCTGGACGCCGCCCCCTATTTCGCACTGCTCGCCAAGATGGCGCGCGAACTGGGGCTGGCGAAGCTCAGCATGGGCATGTCCGAGGATTATGAGGTCGCCGCGATGCTCGGCGCCAGCCATGTCCGGGTCGGCAGCGCGCTGTTCGGGGCACGCGCATGAGCCGCTTCGCCGCCCTTCTGTTCGATTTCGACGGTGTCCTGATCGACAGCGAATATGAAGGCAATCGCCATCTCGGCGAATGGCTGACCGCCAATGGTCATCCCCATACGCCCGAAGAAGCGATGCACCATTATATGGGGCTGGCGGGCAAGGACTTCATCGCGGCGATCGAGGGCCGCATCGGCCAAACCCTGCCCGAAAGCTTCTACGAGGCCCGCCGTGCCGAGGATATCCGCGCCATGGCCGAGGGCGTGGCGGCGATCGGCGGCGCGGTGGCGTTCGTGAAGTCGCTCCCCGCCGATTTTCCCAAGGCGATCGTCTCGTCCAGCCCGACTGTCTGGATCGACCAACATCTGCGCCATATCGGTCTGCGCGAGCTGTTCGGCGAGCATATCTATAGCGGACGCGAGCATGTCACTCGCGGCAAGCCCGCCCCCGACCTCTATCTCCACGCGGCCGAGCGGCTGGGCGTGCGGATCGCGGATTGCGCGATCCTGGAGGACTCTCCTGTCGGTGCGACCGGGGCGGTGGCGAGCGGCGGCCATGTCATCGGCATGTGCATGGGCACGCACTGCGCGGTCGGCCATGACCAAAGACTGCGCGACATCGGCGTCGCCGCGATCGCACAGGATTATGAGGACGTCCGGCGCGAACTGGGGTTCTGACCCCCACCTCCGTTCGGCCTGAGCGAAGCCGAAGGCTACGGGAATAAACCTCGTGGCATAGCGCCGGGTATGCGCTTCGACGTCGCTCAGCCTGAACGGAAAGGGGGGAAGCTCCCCCCCCTCAAAAATCAAAGGAAAATTGCGCCGGTCCCAGAAGGATGCTGGCGTATCCCTTTCAAATACCCTCACCTGTCAGGCGCTGGCATACCATGTCCAGCTGATCGAGCGTCGAATAGCTCAGGGTCAGCGTCCCCCCCTTCTCGCCATGTGCGATACGCACCGACAAGCCGAGCAGATCGGCGAGCTGGCCCTCCAAGGCGGCGATATCGGCATCCGCCGCGTCCTGCCCGGTCGGCACCTTGGCGGCGCCCTTCTCGCCCTCGTCCGAGCCCTTGCGACCGCCACCCTTGGCCTCCCGGGTCAGCTTTTCGGTCTCGCGAACGCTCAGGCCGCGCGCGATGACCTGATCGGCCAGCGCCTCGACCTCGTTCGCGCCCAGCAGCGCCCGGGCATGGCCCATCGACAGCGCGCCGTTGACCACCTGTCCCTGCACCGTATCGGGCAGTTCGAGCAGGCGCAGCAGGTTGGCTACATGGCTGCGCGACTTGTGGACGATCTTGGCCAGTGCTTCCTGGGTATGGCCGAACTCACCCGCCAGCCGCTGATAGGCCTGCGCCTCTTCGATCGCGTTCAGGTCCTGTCGCTGGATATTCTCGATCAGCGCGACTTCGAGCGTCTGGGCATCGTCGAAATCGCGGATGACGACCGGCACCTCGTGCAGCCGTGCGCGTTGCGCCGCCCGCCAGCGGCGCTCGCCCGCGACGATCTGATAGTCGCGGCCATGCGGACGCACGACGATCGGCTGGATCAGTCCCCGTGCCGAGATCGAGGCGGCGAGTTCGTCGAGCGCGGCTTCGTCGAAATGGCGGCGCGGCTGATCGGGATGCGGTTGCAGCGATCCGACGGGCAGCATACGCACGCCCCCCGGCGTCGGCTGATCGCCCGGCCGGATCGTCGCCTCCCGCGCGATATCCCCGAGCAAGGCGCCCAGACCGCGGCCCAGACCGGGACGTGGACGCTTGGCCGTCTCGCCGCTCATGCCGCTGCCGCTCCCGGCTGGCTGCCGAGCGGCAGGCGCGCGATCAGTTCGCGAGCCAGCGCGATATAGGCCTGGCTGCCGACGCAACGATGGTCATAGATCAACGCGGGCAGACCATGGCTGGGCGCCTCCGACAGCCGGACGTTGCGCGGAATCACGGTATCGAACACTACACCCCCCAAAACGGCGCGTACATCGGCCGACACCTGGTCGGTCAGCCGGTTGCGCCGGTCATACATCGTCAAGGCCACGCCCAGGATCGCCAGCCCCGGATTGAACCGCGCGCGGATTCGCTCGACCGTGGTCAGCAGCTGCGACAGTCCTTCCAATGCAAAGAATTCACACTGCAATGGCACGAACAGCGAGTCGGACGCCACCATGGCGTTGATCGTCAGCAGCCCCAGCGAGGGCGGGCAATCGACCAGGACGATGTCCCAATTGCCCTGCGTCCGGCGCAGCGCATGGTCCAGCCGGTGGGTCCGATTCTCATAATCGACCAGCTCCAGCTCGGCCCCCGACAGGTCGACCGTGGCGGGCACGACGTCCAGCCGGGGCACCTGGCTATGCACCACCGCGTCGTCGATCCGCGCCTCGCCCAGCAGTACGTGATAGCTGGAAAACATGCGCTGGCTGTTGGGAATGCCCAGGCCCGTCGAGGCATTACCCTGCGGATCGAGATCGATCAGCAGGACGTTCAGCCCCGTGGCCGCCAAGGCGGTGGCGAGATTGATGGCGCTGGTGGTCTTGCCCACCCCACCCTTCTGGTTCGCGATGGCAACGCAGATCATCGGGCCTCTACTCGGTCGAGGATCACGATCGACGATTCCGCCGATGTGATGCTATGTTCCACGTGAAACACGAAGCGCCATTGCCGCTTGAGGGTCTTGATTTCGCGCTCGTCCAGGCGGCCGCGCGGGAGCAGCCACCGCGTTTCCTGTTTGCCGCAGTGGGCGGCTGCGCGCAAAAGATTTTCGACTGTCGCTACGGCGCGAGCAGAAATAATATCGGCCTGGAGCGGCACCGCCTCGATCTTTGCAGCATGGACCGTCACCCGGTCCCCCATGCCGAGCCCGTCGACGCACTCCTGCAGAAATTCCGCCCGCTTTTTGCGTGGTTCCACCAGTGCAACCCGGCCAGGCCAGGCGATGGCGACGATCATGCCGGGAAAACCACCACCCGTGCCGATATCGATCCACTGCCCATCGGCCCGGTCGGCCATGGGAATCAGCTGCGCCGAGTCGACCGCGTGGCGGCTCCAGATCGTGCCGATGGTGGAAGGTGAAACCAGATTCTGCTGGTCGTTCTCCACCACCACACGGTCGAGGAACCAGTCGATCCGCGCCACTGCCTCCTCGCCGAAATGCCCGACCGCCCAGTCGCGTGCCTGATCCTCGTTCATGCGGCGACCTTTCGAGCGTAGAGAAGCACTGCCGACAGGGCAGCGGGAGTAATGCCGCGAATGCGCGACGCCGCCGCCAGCGTGGCAGGGCGTGCGAGGCTGAGCCGGTCGATCATTTCCTGCGACAAGCCGGGGATGGCGGCATAGTCGAGCGCGGGCGATAGCAGGATCTGTTCGTCGGCCCGGAGACGCGCGACCTCCTCGGCCTGCCGTTCGACATAGGGAGCGTAACGCGCATCCTCCAGCGTCTCGGCCACCACCGCCGGATCGCAACCCTCGGCAGCGTCGGGAGCGACATGCGCCAATGTCACGCCGTCGAAGCGCAGCCACTCATAGGCCGTCCGTCGTGCGCCATCCTGCGCAATAGCGGCACCGCCGCGTGCCAGATCGGACGCAGTGCGGACCACCGACAGCCGCTCGCGCAATAACGCCTGCTGCGCCTGCCGCCGCTGCCGATGCGCCAATCGCGCATCCGACAGGCACCCGGCGGCTTCGGCGATGCCACCCAGCCGCGTCTCGGCATTGTCCGCGCGCAGCGACAGGCGATACTCGGCCCGGGCGGTCAGCATACGATAAGGCTCGGTCACGCCTTGCAACACCAGATCGTCGATCATCACGCCGAGATAGCTCGACGCCCGGTCGAGGATCACGGGCGACAGGTCACAGGCATGCGCCGCCGCATTGAGCCCGGCGATCAGCCCCTGCCCCGCCGCTTCCTCATAGCCGGTCGTGCCATTGATCTGACCGGCGCAGAACACCCCCGCCAGCGCCCCCAGCCCCAACCGTGCATCAAGCGCGCGCGGATCGATATGATCATATTCGACGGCATAGCCGGGCAGTGTGATGACCGCCCGCTCCAGCCCCGGCATGGAGGCGATCATCGCCGCCTGCACATCGGTCGGCAGCGAGGTCGACAGGCCGTTGGGATAGACCAAAGGATCGTCCAGCCCTTCCGGCTCCAGGAAGATCTGATGGCTGTCGCGGTCGGCGAAGCGCTTGATCTTGTCCTCGATCGACGGGCAATAGCGCGGCCCGTTCGCCTCGATCGCGCCGGTGAACAACGGCGAGCGGTGGAACGCCGCCGCGATGATCGCATGGGTTTCTTCGGTGGTACGGGTGATCGCGCAGGCGATCTGCGGCAACGGCCGCGCCGCCGTCATCGGCGACATGGTCCACGGATCGGTATCGCTGGGCTGCTCGTCCAGCTTCGCCCAGTCGATGGTGCGGCCATCAAGACGCGGCGGTGTGCCGGTCTTCATCCGCGCCATGGGCAGGCCCAGGGCACGCAGCTGTTCCGCCATCCGGGTGGCCGCCCGCTCGCCGATACGTCCGCCGAGATGGCGCTCTTCGCCGCGGAACAGCCGCCCGCCGAGGAAGGTCCCGGTCGCCAATACCACCGCCCGCGCCGACAGGATCAAGCCATCGGCCAGTTGCACGCCGGTGACCCGATCGGCTTCGAGGACGAGTGCTTCGGCCTCGCCCTCGACGATGGTCAGATTCGGTTGCGCGGCGAGCATCGCCTGGATCGCTGCGGCATAGCGACGACGGTCCGCCTGAACGCGCGGACCTTGCACCGCCGTGCCCTTGCTCCGATTGAGCATACGATAATGGATCGCGCCCTGGTCCGCCGCACAGGCCATCAGCCCGTCAAAGGCGTCAACCTCGCGCACGATATGGCCCTTCCCCAATCCACCGATAGCGGGATTGCAGGACATGGCGCCCAGGCCATGACGATCGAAGGACAAGAGGGCCGTCCGCGCACCCCGGCGCGCAGCCGCCGCAGCGGCTTCGGTTCCCGCGTGACCACCACCGATCACTACGACATCAAACATACCCCCGCCCTACCGGAAGGACCGGGCAGCGTCAAAGCGATTGCAGGGTCAACGTTCCACGTGGAACACTCACTTGCCCAGGCAGAAGCGTCCGAACAGCGCATCGAGCATCGTTTCGGTGGCACTGACGCCCAGCACTTCCGCCAGCGCCTGTCGTGCCACCCGCAATTCCTCGGCGATCAAAAGGACGTCATCGGTCTGCGTCGCGATCAGGGTATTGGCGGCCCGGCGGCACTGCTCCTGCTGATGCCTTTTGAACCCGACCGCATCTTCACGCGGCAATAGCGCAGCGCTGGTCTCTGCAATCGCGTCCCAGACACTGGCCACACTGGCCCCATCATCCCGTCGCACCGCCAGCCGCCTGCCCTGGGGCAGCCTCTCCCTCCCCGGCAGATCGGCACGCGAATGGAGCCAGATCGCATCGTCACGCGGCGGAGGCGCATCGGCCATCCACAACAAGATGTCCGCCTGGCGGATTGCTTCCTGCGCACGGGTGACGCCGATCGCTTCGATCACATCGTCGGTATCCTCGGCCAGACCGGCGGTGTCGGTCAGCACATAGGCGACACCACCCCGAAGCACGCTCGCCTCGATCCTGTCGCGGGTCGTCCCCGCGATCGGCGAGACGATCGCCGCCTCACGCTCCACCAGCAGGTTGAGCAGGGTCGACTTGCCGCTATTGGCCGGCCCGGCCAACACGACGCGGATGCCATCATGAAGCCGGTCGACCGGCGGCCGCGCGACCACCTCCAGCATCGCGATGGCCAGGTCATGCATCTCGCCCTTGATCCGCGCCACCGCTGCCTGGTCGAGCGGCACATCATCCTCTTCGGCGAAATCGAGCATCGCCTCGACCATTGCCGACAGCATCGCCAGCCGGTCCATCCAGCCACGCACCGCCTGGCTGACCCGGCCCTCGACCGCGCCGATCGCGGCCCGGCGCTGCCGCTCGGTCTGGGCCTCGAGCAGATCGGCCAGCCCTTCCGCCTCCGCCAGATCGATCCGGCCATGGAGAAGCGCGCGCCGAGTGAACTCGCCCGGCTCGGCGCGGCGGACGCCCGGCTGTTCGGCCAAGGCCCGCTCAACCGCCGCCACGACCGCACGACCGCCATGGCAATGCAGCTCGACCAGATCCTCACCCGTCGCGGTCGCCGGGCCGGGGAAGCAGAGGAGCAGCGCCGAATCCAACACCGCCTCCATTCCATCCCGCAACGTCCGCAGGCTGGCCCGGCGCGCCGGGGGCAGCCGCCCGCCCAGCCGCTCGGCCGCTGCGAAGGCTGCCGGGCCGCTCACCCGGATCACGGCGATGGCGGCGGGCGGCTGTCCGCTGGAGACGGCGAAGATCGTGTCGGACATGCTGGGGATCAGCCCTTCTGCCCTTCGAACATCCGACGCCACATGGTCATGCTCGCCTCGCCCATCGGCGCCCAGTTGCGCATCATCGCCTCGATCATCTCGGGCTTTACGCCGGACTGCATCGTGTCGAGCATCATCTGGACATAGCGTTCATGGATCGGCGTCAGGTCGGGCAGGCCCATGGCGCGGCGCGCCTCCTCGGGCGTGCAGTCGATTTCCACATTCACTTTCACAAGCCATTCTCCATCACGCGACCAACTGAGGCATAAGGCGTTATCGTCGCGACGACCACAGGAGACCCGCATGACTGCCACCAAGACCATCGCCGCTACGCAGGGCGAAGGCCAGTTCAACGTCTATTATGCCGAGCCGGAGGGGAAGCCGACCGCCGCGATCATCGTCATCCAGGAAATCTTCGGCGTGAATGCGGGCATCCGCCGCAAATGCGATACGCTGGCCGAGGCGGGCTATCTGGCCGTCGCGCCCGACCTTTTCCACAAGATCGCGCCGGGCATCGAGCTGGACCCCGACATCCCCAATGAGATGCAACAGGCGCTCGACCTGATGGGCCAGTTCGATCAGGACGGCGGCATTCGTGATATCGAGGCGACCATCAAGGCGATCCGCGACGAGCATGGTTCGGACTTCAAGGTCGGCGTGGTCGGCTATTGCCTGGGCGGACGGCTCGCCTTCATGACCGCCGCGCGGACGGATGTGGATGCCAGCGTGGGCTATTATGGCGTCGGTATCGACGGCCTGCTGGGCGAGAAGAATGCGATCGCCAAGCCGGTCCTGCTCCACATTCCGGAGGAAGATCACTTCGTCGACAAGGATGCGCAGAAGCGGATGCACGAGGGGCTGGACGACCACCCCAAGGTCACGTTGTACGATTATGCGGGTGAGGATCACGGCTTCGCGACCGAATTCGGTCAACGTCGGTCGGACGAGTCGGCCAAGCTGGCGGACGAACGCACCATGGCGTTCTTCGCCGAGCATCTCCGCTGATACGAAAAAGGGGGGAGCCTGCCGCTCCCCCCCTTCCCTGTTATGCTGCCTTGGCTAGGGCCTCGGCGATCAGTTTGCGGCTGTTATCCACACCGTAAAGCGCGATGAAGCTGCCCATGCGCGGCCCCTGCGCCGATCCCAGCAGCGTCTCGTACAGCGCCTTGAACCAGTCGCGCAGCGACGGGAAGGCGTCGGTCTTGCCGATCTCATAGACGATGTTCTGGATATCCTCGGCCGTCGCCCCCTCGGGCAGCGCGGCGAGTTGCGTGTCCAGCTGGCGCAGCGCCTCGGCTTCATGCGGCTCGGGCGCGCGGCGCTGGAGCGTGGGCGCGACGAAATCGCGGGCATAGGCCAGCGCATGGTCAATCAGCCGGTCCAGTTCCGGGTATTTTTCGGCCGAGGCTTCCGGCACATAATTGGCGAGATAGCCCCAGACCTGATCCTTGGTCGCCTCCCCCATCACGCCGACCAGGTTGAGCAGCAACCCGAACGTCACCGGCAGCTCGCCCTGAGGCAGCTTGCCGTCATGGATGTGATGCACCGGATTGCCCAGCTGCTCCTTGAGCGACTGGGTCGGGTAGTTGGTGCGGAACTGCCAATATTCGTCCACCGCGCGCGGGATCACACCCATGTGCAGCTGCTTGGCCTTTTTGGGTTCGCGATAGGCGAAGAAGGCCAGGCTCTCCTCCGGCCCATAGGTCAGCCACTGGTCGAGGCTGAGGCCATTGCCCTTCGACTTGGAGATCTTCTCGCCATGTTCGTCGAGGAACATCTCATAGTTGAAGCCCTCGGGCGGACGCCCGCCGAGCACGCGCGCGATCTTGGACGACTGGGTAACCGAGTCGATCAGGTCCTTGCCCGCCATCTCATAATCCACACCCAGCGCGACCCAGCGCATCGCCCAGTCGACCTTCCACTGCAGCTTGGAGAGGCCGCCCAAGGCCGACTGGACGATCCGCTCGCCCTCATCCTCGAAGGCGATCAGGCCCGCCTCGGCATCGACCACCTCGACCGGCACCTGCAATACGATGCCCGACTTGGGGCTGATCGGCAGGACGGGCGAATAGGTCGCGCGGCGCTCGGCACGCAGCGTGGGCAGCATCACATCCTGAATGCCCTGGAAATGCTTCAGCACCAGCCGCAGCGCGTCGTCGAACCGACCCGAGGTGTAATATTCGGTCGAGGAGGCGAACTCGTAATCGAAGCCATAGCGGTCGAGAAACTGGCGCAGCATCGCGTTGTTGTGCGCGGCGAAGCTGTCGAACTTCTCGAACGGATCGGGCACCTGGGTCAGCGGCTTGCCGAGATGGGTCCGCAACATGTCCTGGTTGGGCACATTGTCCGGCACCTTGCGCAGACCGTCCATGTCATCCGAAAAGGCGATCAGCCGGGTCTTCTGGTCGGACAGCGCATGAAAGGCGTTGCGGACCATGGTCGTGCGCAGCACTTCGTTGAACGTGCCGATATGCGGGAGCCCTGAGGGACCATAGCCCGTCTCGAACAGGATCGGCTCTCCGCCCGGCTTGCCGTCGGGATAGCGTTTGAGGAGCTTGCGAGCCTCCTCATAGGGCCAGGCCTTGGACTCGAGAGCGGTGGAGCGGAGTTCGTCTGTCATGGCTTTGCCTCTGGCAAGCCGGGGCGTGATGCACAATGTATTTTGCGATTTCCACGATATGCTCGCACTTCATGCACAGGGTTATCCACAGGTCGAGCTTGTTCCACGTGGAACAGATGGGGTGGTCTTGCCTCGCGTTCCCTCCCCCATCCCCTCCCGCCTGCGGGAGGGGCGTGCTTTTTGGAAAAGGAAAGCGCGCCTCACGCGGTAAGCCCCTCCCGCAAGTGGGAGGGGTTTGGGAGGGCTTAGCCACAAGCGATCCATGAAATGAGCCTCCCCCCGTTGCCAACCTGTTCCCACTCCCCCAAATCACGATGGTGACTGCACTCCCCCACCCCGCCCTTCATGCCAGCCATAGCGGTGTGTGGATTTCCACCGGGGGACAGACCCGCGCCGTCTCACGTGGCGAGGCGATCGGGCTGGCGTCCGAAACGCCGGTCATCCTGCTCAACGCCCCGCTGATCGGCCAGCGACTGGGCTATGCCGAGCTGTCCGGGCTCGACATCCTCGAACTCTTCGCCTTCTTGCGTCCCGCCCAGTTCGCGGTTCCGACGCCGCATGGCCTCGCCCGCGCCTGTGGATTGGAGCCGCCGGACAGCGATGCGGACGTGGCCGCCTTCCTGCTCCGCGCCACCGAGACACTGCTCGCCACGCCGGACGGCGCATGGCCCGAGCGTGAGGGTGCGTGGACGACTGCGCAGAGCCTGGCCCGGCTCCGCTGGCCCTGGGCGCCGCTGATCGGCCCACGCCTCACCCGGCCCGAGCGCAACGAACGCTGGCTGTTCAGTGCGCTGCCGGAATGGGAGGAAGACGCCCCCCGCCCCGCCCCCCGCACCATTGAACTGCCGCCGCAGGATTCGGAGGAGCGGCTGCGACGCCTGACCGGCGACGGTGCCGAGGAACGCCCAGGCCAGCGCGCCTATGCCGCCGCCGTCTCCGCCGCCTTCGCGCCGCGTGCGGTGCGCGACACGCCCAATATGGTGCTGGCCGAGGCGGGCACAGGAATCGGCAAGACGCTGGGCTATCTCGCCCCCGCCAGCCTCTGGGCTGAGCGGGCGGGCGGCGCGGTATGGATATCCACCTATACCAAGGCGCTGCAACGCCAGCTGAGCGGTGAGACCGCGCGCATCTTCCCCGATGCCGTGCTGCGCAAGGAACGCGTCGTCACCCGCAAGGGTCGCGAGAATTATCTATGCCTGCTCAATCTGGAGGACGCGCTGCAAGGCGGGTTCGCCGGACGCGCGGCGGTGCTGGCGCAACTGGTCGCGCGCTGGGCGGCCTATACCGCCGATGGGGATATGGTTGGCGGCGACCTGCCCGGCTGGCTGACCACCTTGTTCCGTCGCAACGGGTCGGCGGCCTTGACCGACCGGCGCGGCGAGTGTGTCTATGCGGGCTGCCCGCATTATCGGAAATGCTTCATCGAGCGGGCCGCGCGCGCGTCGGTACAGGCGGATATCGTTATCGCCAACCATGCGCTGGTCATGGTCAACGCCGCACGTAGTCGCGAGACGCAGACGCGGCCGACCCGTTATGTGTTCGACGAGGGGCATCACCTGTTCGACGCGGCGGACTCGATGTTCGCCACCGCGCTGACCGGATCGGAGACGATCGAGCTGCGCCGCTGGATACTCGGCCCCGAGGCCGGATCGCGGGGTCGGCGTCGGGGCCTTGCCGCCCGGCTGTCCGATGTCGCCAGCTATGACGAGGGCGGCAACCGCGCGATCGGCGATGCGGTACAGGCGGCGCACGCGCTGGCAAGCGAGGGCTGGCTGGGGCGATTGGCGGAGGGCCAGCCCTTCGGCCCGATCGAGGCGTTGCTGGCGGCGGTGCGCGGTCTGGCCTTTGCGCGCGCCGAGCAGCCGGGCGATGCGGGCTATGGGCTGGAAACCGAACTGGCCGATCCCTCGCCCGCGCTGATCGAGGCCGCGGGGCCAGCCGCCCACGCGCTCGATGCGCTGCTGCGCCCGCTCGTGACCCTGGGCCAGCGGCTGGAGGCGGTGTTGCAGGAGGCACCCGACTGGCTCGACGGACAGGCACGTGCGCGGGTAGAAGGGGCGATCGCCTCGATCGCGTGGCGTGCGGAGACGGTGGCGGCCTGGCTGTCGCTGCTCGCGCGGATCGGCGGCCCGGTCGATCCCGATTTCGTCGACTGGCTGGCGGTCGATCGGGTCGAGGGGCGCGAATATGATATCGGTCTTCATCGCCACTGGCTCGACCCCACGCGCCCCTTTGCCGAGATCGTGCTGAAGCCCGCCCATGGTGCGCTCGTCACATCGGCGACCTTGCGGGCCGGGGGAAACTGGGACGTGGCGGAGGCGCGGACGGGAGCGCCGCATCTGGCGCGTGGCCCCGCCCATTTCGTCGCCGAGAGTCCGTTCGACTATCCGACCCGCGCCGAAGTGCTGATCGTCACCGATGTGAAGCGCGGGGACATTCCCCAGCTTGCCAATGCCTATGCCCGGCTGATCGCGGCAGCCAAGGGCGGGACGCTCGGGCTGTTCACGGCGATCCGGCGGTTACGCGGCGTGCATGGCCGGATCGCCGACCGGCTGGCGCGCGACGGGCTGGCGCTGCACGCGCAGCATGTCGATCCGATCGACACCGGCACGCTTGTGGATATCTTTCGCGACGATCCATCGGCCTCGCTGCTCGGCACCGATGCGTTGCGCGACGGGGTGGACGTTCCCGGCTCGTCGCTGCGGCTGGTCGTTATGGAGGGCGTGCCCTGGCCCAAGCCGACCGTGCTCCACGCCGCGCGCAGATTGGCGGGGGGCGGCAGCGCCTATGACGACCGGATCGTTCGCGCGCGGCTGGCGCAGGCATTCGGACGGCTGATCCGGCGCGCCGACGATCGCGGGGCGTTCGTGCTGCTGTCCGCTGCCATGCCGTCGCGATTGCTCGACGCCTTTCCTCCCGGCGTCGCCATTTCCCGGGTGACGCTCGACGAAGCGGTCGCGCGGGTTGCGGGGCGGCTTTCCTCCGACGCACCGATAGGGCATGGGGATAGCCAAATCCTGCCAGCCGCCGCCCCGGAGACACCGATCCGATGAAGACGCTGACGCTCCTTCGCCATGCCAAGTCGAGCTGGGACGATCCCGTCGCCCGCGATTTCGATCGTCCGCTCAATGCCAAGGGACGGCGCGCGGCGGCGATGATCGGGCGGCATCTGAAGGCCGAAGGATTCGCGTTCGACCATGTCCTGGCCTCCCCCGCCGTGCGGGTGGTCGAAACGCTGGACGAGATATGGAGCGGTTACGGCCAGACGCTGGAGCCGGTCTGGAACAAGGCGATGTACTTGGCCTCCGCCCCCAGCCTGCTCGATCTGGTCCATGCGATGCCCGACGCGGCGGAGCATGTGTTGATGGTCGGGCATAATCCGGGGCTGGAGGATCTGGTCCTCGACCTGACGCTCGACGGGGAATTGCGCGAAAGGGTGAAGGATAAATATCCGACCGCCACGGTGGCGCAGATGACGCTGCCGATCGATCGCTGGGCCGAAGCGCGCGCGCATGGCGCGACGCTGGTGGCGTTCATCCGGCCGCGCGATCTGGACCCGACTCTGGGACCGGATGCGGCGTAGGGTCTTTTCCTGAAACGGATGATCCGATCCTGCCCCTCCCCTGAAGGGGAGGGGTGGATCAAGCTGATGTCATCACGCTCCAGGAATCCTCGCCGACCCTTTCGCCCTGCCCCTCTACCATCGCTCCCACACCCCCCTCCCCAAACCCAGCTTGGGGAGGAGTTGGGTCAGCCTTTGCCTTCCAGCTTGGCCTTCAGTCCGGCCAGGGCGCCGAGCGGGCGCGCTTCGTCTTCGCTGATCACGCCCGCTTCCTTCAACACGGTCGCCGCGTTCGGGCTGCGCGGGAACGGATCGAGCGACAGCGCCATGGTTTCGGCCGCCGCTTCGCCCAGGTCGATCGTGCCGCCCTCGATCTCGATCGTGTCGAGCGAGTCCTCGGACAGCTCGATTTCCTCGTCGCCGCCATGGGTAGAGGGTTCGACGAAACGCAACGCGACCGGCTCGTCGACCTTGGCGGGCACCGGGTCGCCTGTCACCGAGCAGGGCTGCACTACCGATCCGCGCACCGTGCCGGTGACGAGGATGCCCGCCGCATCGCGCCGCACGACCAGTTCCGCCGACAAGGCATCGACCGCGAGCAGCCTGAACCGCCCGGCCAGCGCCCGGCGTTCATCGGGGGTCGTGTCGATCGAGACGGGCTTTTCACGCTCACCGATCGTATCAATCTTTTCGGGGCGGCTCCATTCGGGGGTCACGGCAGGTCTCCAAGGGTAAGGCGAGCGAGCGAAGTGGCCGCCAATTGCTCATGTAGGGCGCGAAGCGCCTCACGAACATGGGCAACCGCGCCGCTATCGGCAGGCGCTGCGCCGCGGTACAGGTTGCGGACCAGCGCGGCGTCCATCACCGCCTTATCCCCTGCCAGCCCTTCGCGATAGGCGGTCAGGCGACCGCCGAGCATCGCCATCATCTTGCCGATATGCTTGCCGACCACGATATCCCCGATACCGAGTTCGCGAAGCTGCCCGTCCATGTCGGTGACGAAGCGTTCGGTCAGCCGCGCGGCGGGCTCCACGCCCTCGGGCTCGGCCTCCAGCCGGATCAGCACCACCGACAGGACCGCCGCGATCATGTCGAACCGGCCGTCGACCGTATCGGGCACCGCCCCGTCCAGATACCAGTGTTCCGCCCGCGCGCGCAGCACGACGGCATTGTACAACGGCAGTGCCGCATCCGCATCGCGCCCGAAATAGCGGGCGATCCCCTGCCTGAGCCAGCCCAAGGCCATGTGCCCCTCCCCTTCCTGCCGCACGATCAGTTGCGCGCGAATTGCTTGTATGCGCCTTTCCCTTGGCATATCGAGGGGGTGACGGTCGAGCGGATCGACCGCCTGTATAGCTGCCTGTGCGGCCGATCGTCCGGCCCGGAGATAATGATGAGCGTTTCTTCCACCCGCGCCCTCGGGCTGGGCCTGATCCTGGCCCTGGCGGCGTCGGCCTGTACGCCGCTGCGGTCGCACCAGGGTTATGTGGTCGACACCGATCTCGTCAACTCGATCCAGCCGGGCGTCGACAATCGCCAGTCGGTGCTCCAGACGCTGGGCACGCCGACCATCTCCAGCCAGTTCGGCGGTGGCGACTGGTATTATGTCGCCCGCGACAGCCGCAACCTGGGCTATACCCTCCCCAAGCCCGTGTCGCAGATCACGTTGCAGATCAGCTTCGACCAGGCGGGCAACGTCACGACGATCCGCCGCGCCGGTGTCGATCAGGTCGCCGATATCAATCCCTATGGCAAGACCACCCCGACCCTGGGTCGCCAGCGCGGCTTCTTCCAGGATTTGTTCGGCAATATCGGCGCGGTCGGCGCGCCGGGCGCCGGTGGCGGCCAGGGCGGCGGCATGGGTGGCGGACGCACCCGGCCGTAAGGGCTGGGATAGCTTTTCCTACAATACCGAACGCCGTTCGCACTAAGCGAAGTCGAAGTGCATGCCCCATTGCGGGCCAAGGATTCCCTTGGCCTTCGACTTCGCTCAGGCTGAACGGAGGTTGGGGATAAGGCAGGGGCAATCGATGCCCCCCGTTTGGCCGCGTCGCGTGTTAAGCAACGACGCGGCCGTGCCGTGCTTGGACCGGCACGATCCCGAAAGGGGGTGGGATCGGGCCTGCTAACGCCCGAAAACGAAAATGGGTTCGCAAGCGGGCATGTTTGCCGCCAGCGAACCCACAAAGCCGTAGCGTCGGAGGCCGAAGCCCCCGAAACGCCTTACTGGTTCATCGAGTCGAAGAAATCCTCGTTGGTCTTCGAGTTCTTCATCTTGTCGAGCAGGAATTCCATCGAGTCGATCGTGCCCATCTGCATCAGGATGCGGCGCAGCACCCACATCTTGGACAGCTTGTCCTTTTCGACCAGCAACTCTTCCTTGCGGGTGCCCGACTTGCCGACGTCCATCGCCGGGAAGATGCGCTTGTCCGCCACCTTGCGGTCGAGGACGATTTCCGAGTTGCCGGTGCCCTTGAACTCTTCGAAGATCACTTCGTCCATGCGGCTGCCCGTGTCGATCAGCGCGGTGGCGATGATCGAGAGCGAGCCGCCCTCCTCGATATTACGCGCCGCACCGAAGAAGCGCTTGGGCCGCTGGAGCGCATTGGCGTCGACACCGCCGGTCAGCACCTTGCCCGACGACGGCACCACGGTGTTGTAGGCGCGGCCCAGACGGGTGATCGAGTCGAGCAGGATCACGACATCCTTCTTGTGTTCGACCAGGCGCTTGGCCTTTTCGATCACCATCTCGGCGACCTGGACGTGGCGCTGCGCCGGTTCGTCGAAGGTCGAGGACACGACCTCGCCGCGCACCGAGCGCTGCATGTCGGTCACTTCTTCCGGACGCTCGTCGATGAGGAGGACGATCAGGAAGACTTCGGGATGGTTGTCGGTGATCGCCTTGGCGATGTTCTGCAGCATCACCGTCTTACCCACGCGCGGGGGCGCGACGATCAGCGTGCGCTGGCCCTTGCCTTGGGGCGAAACGATGTCGATGACGCGCGCCGACTTGTCCTTCTGGGTCGGATCAGCGGGATCGAGGATCAGCTTCTGCTCGGGGTAGAGCGGCGTGAGATTGTCGAAATTGACGCGGTGGCGGACCGCTTCCGGATCGTCGAAATTGACGCTGGTCAACTTGGTCAGCGCGAAATAGCGCTCGCCGTCCTTGGGCGCGCGGATCTCGCCTTCCACCGTGTCGCCGGTGCGCAGGCCATGCTTGCGGACCTGGTTGGGCGAGACATAAATGTCATCGGGACCGGCAAGATAATTGGCCTCCGGCGAACGCAGAAAGCCGAAACCGTCGGGCAGCACTTCGATCGTGCCCAGCCCCATGATCTGGTCGCCCTTTTCCGCCTGTTCCTTCAGGATGGCGAATAGCAGGTCCTGCTTGCGCAGCGTCGACGCGCTCTCGACCCCCAATTCCTCGGCCAGCTGCACGAGGTCGGCGGGGGTTTTCTTCTTGAGGTCTTTCAGATGCATGATCGGTCCGGATGGTCGGAGGGCGTCGGTCGGCGAGGATCGCGGCGAAACGAGGCTGTCGATAAGGAAGCGTACCCGACGCGAGGACCGCGCCGTACGGGGGAGGAGTTAGGATTGGGGGTGCCCCAAGTCAATGGGGAATACCTACCGCAGCTGAGTCTCACGCCCCTCCCGCAGGCGGGAGGGGATGGGGGAGGGAAAGCCGCAGGGGTCGGTCTCGGTGAGACTCCCTGCCCTCCCCCAGCCCCTCCCGTTTACGGGAGGGGAGTCAGAAAGGGGCGCCCTCCCGCCTGCGGGAGGGGAGAAAAAGGGAGCAGCGGGTGTCAGAACGGCTTGATCACCACCAGCACGACGATGATCGTCGCCGCCAGCGCGGGCACCTCGTTGATCATGCGCAGTTGCTTGCCGCTGAGCGTCATCTGCCCCTTCGCCAGCTTCTTCGCATAGCCGACCATCCAGCTATGATAGCCGCTGAGCAGCAGCACGAAGAACAGCTTGGCGTGCAGCCAGCCCAGACCCGCTACGCCCGCAAACAGCCCCAGCGACACGGCCAGCAGCAGCCCCAGCACCCACACCGCGATCATCGCAGGCGTCAGGATGATGCTGCGCAGCTTGCCCTCGCGCTCGACCCAGCGGGCCGCGTCGGTGGCATCGCCCGCGACCAGCGCCTCCTGATGATAGACCAGATAGCGCGGCATCATGAACAGCCCCGCCATCCAGAAGATCACGAAGATGATATGCGCCGCCTTCACCCATTCATAGGCGGCCCCCAACAATCCGATCATCGGTCTTTCCTCACACGGGCGATCAGCCGCTCGACATGCGCGATCGGCGTGTCGGGCAGGATGCCGTGCCCCAGGTTGAAGATATGCGGCCGCTTTGTGAAGGCCGCCAGGATGCGATCCACCGCCCCGTCCAGTGCCTCGCCGCCCGCGATCAGCGCCAGCGGATCGAGATTGCCCTGCACCGGCAGCCCTTCGGGCAGATAGGTGTCGGCCCAGACCGGATCGACCGTCTCATCCAGCCCGACCGCATCCACACCCGTCTCACGCGCATAGGCGGGCAGCTTGCCCCCGGCGCCCTTGGGGAAGCCGATCACCGGCACCCCCGGACAGAGTGCCCGGAAACCATCCACGATCGCGGCATTGGGCGCGATCACCCAGCGCTCGAACTGCGCCGGGGACAGCGACCCCGCCCAGCTGTCGAACAGCTGCACCGCCTCGACCCCGTTGGCGACCTGCCCCGCGAGATAGTCGATGGTCATGGTCACGATCGCATCGATGATCGCCCCGAACCCGGCCGGGTCGGCATAGGCGAACCGCCGCGTCTCGCCCTGGTCCTTGGACCCCTGCCCCGCCACCATATAGGTCGCGACCGTCCAGGGAGAGCCCGCAAAGCCCAGGAAGCTGGTCTGTGGGGGCAATTGCGCCTTCACCCGCGCCACGGTTGCATAGACCGGATCGAGCCGCTCAGGCACGGCCGTAAGGGCATTCAGCGCATGATCGACCAGCGCAGGCGCCAGACGTGGCCCCTCCCCCGCCCCGAAGCTGAGGTCCTGTCCCAATGCCCAGGGGACCATCAGGATGTCGGAGAACAGGATCGCGCCGTCAAAGCCAAACCGGCGGATCGGCTGCACCGTCACCTCGGCCGCGGCCTCCGGATCGGTGGCCAATGCCAGGAAGCCCCCCTTCTCCGCCCGCAGCGCGCGATACTCCGGCAGATAGCGTCCGGCCTGTCGCATGAGCCACATGGGCGGCGTCGCCTGCCGCTCTCCGTTCAGCACGGCGAGCAGGGGCTTTTGAATCGCAACGTCGGTCAGGAGACCCCCCTTCTTCTATTAAAGAAGATTCTAAGAATGGATTGTTGAAGTGGTTGGCACGTTGGTTGTCGGGATTATGCGGCTCTCCCCGATATGCCAACACGTTGACTCATGGGGAATCGCCGATTCAACGGGATTCGGATTCATGACCCCCGTAACTCACAGGCTGTGGAAAAGAATCGGACCTGTGAGATTCATTGTGGACGAATCGGTCGTTATCCACCGCCGGTCCGCCGCTTGGCCGGTCGGCGAAGTTACGCTACCGATTCGCGACATGTTATCCACAGAGTCATTAGACCGGCCATGACGACGCGCCTCCATCTGCACCTGCTGTCCGATTCCACCGGCGAAACGCTGGAGAACATCGCGAAGGCGGCGCTTGCCCAATATGACGATGTGGAAACCGTCCGGCACTTCTGGCCGATGGTCCGCACCGAGAGTCATCTGGAGCGCATCCTGCAGGAGATCGCGCAGAATCCGGGGCTAGTGATCTACACGCTGGTCAACCCGACGACGCGGCGCGTGCTGGAAAGCCGCTGCCACGCGCTGGGCCTGCCGACGGTCGCGCCACTCGATCCGGTCAATGCTGCGCTGTCGGGGCTGCTGGGCGTGCAGGCCAAGATGAGGCCCGGCCGCCAGCACGTCCTGGACGCCGCCTATTTCGCGCGGGTCGATGCGATCCAGTTCACCATCGCGCATGACGACGGCATCGCCTGGGAGGAATGGGAAGAGGCCGATATCGTGCTGGCGGGGGTCAGCCGCTCGTCCAAGACGCCGACGTCCATCTATCTCGCCAATCGCGGATACAAGACCGCCAACATCCCGATCGTGGTCGAAAGCCCCCCGCCCCCCTTTCTGTTCAAGCTGAAAAAGCCGCTGGTCGTCGGCCTGACCACCAGCGCCGACCGGCTGATCGCGATCCGGCGCAACCGGCTGCTCTCGCTGAACCAGGCGCCCGACACCGATTATGTCGAGCAGGAGGCGGTGAACCGCGAACTCACCTTTGCGCGGCGGATGTTCGCCGACAATGACTGGCCGGTGATCGACGTTACCCGCCGCTCGATCGAGGAAACGGCGGCGGCGATCATCTCATTGGTAAATCAACGAAAGGCCGAGGCATGATTATCCTGGCTTCGCAAAGCGCCTCGCGCCGGGCGATGCTCGACGCGGCGGGCGTCACCTATGAAGCGCTGCCCGCGCGGGTCGACGAAGCAGGCGTCAAGGCGGCGATGGCGGGGGCTTCCCCGCGCGACCTGTCCGACGCGCTGGCCGAGATGAAGGCGGTGAAGGTGTCTGCGAATGCCGGGCCGGCGCCGGTGCTGGGGTCCGATTCCGTCGTCGCGCTGGCCGACGGCACCTTGCTCGACAAGCCGGAGAGCCGCGAGGAGGCGGCCGAGCATCTGGCGCGGATGAGCGGCGGGAGTCACGAACTCTGGAGCGCCGCCGTCATCGCCGAACATGGCCGCCCGGTCTGGCGGCATGTCGAGCGCGCCAAGCTGCATGTCCGTCCGCTTTCGGGTGCGTTCATCGACCGCTATCTCGATCAGGAATGGCCGGAGATCGCCGGTTGCGTCGGTTGTTTCCGGATCGAGGGGCCGGGGGTGCAGCTCTTCTCGCGGATCGAGGGAAGCCACTTCACCATTCTCGGCATGCCGCTGCTGCCCGTGCTGGGCTATTTGCGCGAACGCGGCTGGATGCCCGCCTGATGGCCCTTCCTTATGCCGAAGTGATCGGCGATCCGATTGCCCATAGCAAATCGCCGAAGATCCACGGCTTCTGGCTGAAGGCGCTGGGGATCGAGGCGGACTATCGCGCCACCCATGTCACGCCCGACGCGCTGCCCGCCTATTTCGCCGCGCGGAAGGTCGATCCGGACTGGCGCGGCTGCAACATCACCGTGCCGCACAAGATCGCCGCGCTGGATCATGTCGAGGATCGAGAGGATGTGCGGACCGCGATCGGGGCGACCAACACCGCGTTTCGCGACGCGGACGGCGCTTTGGTCGGCACCAACACCGACGCTGCGGGTTTTGCCGCGCCTCTCAAAGCCTTCGATCTGGCGGGCAGGCCGGTGACGGTGATCGGGGCAGGGGGCGCCGGGCGTGCGGTGCTTTATGCGCTGGCGGGGATCGGCGTCGGGCCGGTCACGCTGTTCAACCGCAATGTGGATAAAGGGGCGGCGCTGTTGTCGTCCTTCGGATTGGAGGGGCAGGCGCTGCCGATCGGTGACGCCGTTCCTCCCAGCGCCCTGGTCGTCAACGCGACCAGCCTGGGCATGACCGGCCAGCCGGTGCTCGACCTCGATCTGTCGGCGCTGCCGGGGGACGCGGTCGTCTATGACATCGTCTATGCGCCGCTTGAAACCGTGCTGCTGGCGGCGGCGCGGGCGAGGGGGCTGGCGACGATCGACGGGCTGGAGATGTTGATCGGCCAGGCGGCGGTGGCGTTCGAGCGCTTCTTCGGCGCGGCCCCGCCGCGCGAGCGGGACGCGGAATTGCGCGCGATCCTGCTGCGATGATCGTGCGGTCGTGATCGTCCTGGGGCTGACCGGCTCGATCGGCATGGGCAAGTCGACCGTCGCGCAGATGTTTCGCGACGAAGGCGTGCCGGTGTTCGATGCCGATGCCTGTGTCCACCGGCTGCAAGGTCGCGGCGGGCGGCTGGTGGCCGCCATTGAGTCGGCCTTTCCCGGCACCACCGGACCCGATGGCGTGAATCGGGCCGCGCTGGGCCGGGTGGTGTTGGGCGATGATTCGGCGATGCGCCGACTCGAGGCGATCATGCATCCCGCCGTGCAGGCCGAACGCACGGCCTTTCTGACCGCCCATGCCGAGGCTCCTTTGGTGGTGGTGGACGTGCCGCTGCTGTTTGAAACTGGTGGTGACAAGGTTGTGGATAAGGTGTTGGTTGTTTCGGCAGAAACGGCCACGCAAGAGGCTAGGGTGTTGGCAAGACCCGGCATGACGAAAGAGAAATTTGCCGCGATTCTCATGCGCCAGCTGCCCGATGTGGATAAACGCGCGCGGGCCGATCACGTCATCGCGACCGACATTCCACTGGCCGAAACCCGCGAAAAAGTCCGCGCGCTGATCACTTGCATGCGGGACTCCGAAGGCCGATAGTCAGGTTATGAGAGAGATCGTTTTCGACACCGAAACGACAGGGTTCAAATTTTCGGAAGGCGACCGGCTGGTCGAAATCGGCTGTGTCGAACTGGTCAACCGGGTCGAAACCGGCCGCACCTATCACGCCTATTTCAATCCCGAACGCGCGATGCCAGCCGAGGCGCAGGCGGTCCATGGCCTGTCCGATGCCTTCCTGAAGGACAAGCCCGTCTTTGCCGCGGGGGTTGCCGAGTTTCTGGACTTCATCGGCGACGCGCCGCTGATCGCGCATAACGCGACCTTCGACTTCGGCTTCATCAATGGCGAGCTGGGCGCGCTGGGCTTTCCGCCGGTCTGTGAAAAGACGCGGATGGTCGACACGCTGGCGATCGCGCGCAGCAAGCATCCCGGCGCCAAGCACACGCTCGACGCGCTCTGCTCCCGCTACGGCATCGACCGCTCGCACCGTGTGCTGCACGGCGCGTTGCTCGACGCGCAGCTGCTGGCGCAGGTCTATGTCGAGCTGATGGGCGGGCGGCAGATCGGCCTGGGCCTGCTCGCCGACACCGCCGAGGACACCGGGCCGGTGATCGTCGCCCGCACGCCCGCCAAAGTCCGCCCGCCGCGCACCTTCCGGCCGAGCGAGGTGGAACTTGCCGCCCATGCGGCGTTTCTAAAGGATATAAAAGATCCGGTTTGGGGGGCCGAGGCGTCCGGTTGACGCCACGGGACAGGCCAAAAGGACCGTCCCATCAGAGTGCATCAAGGAGAAGACGATGGATATCCGGATTTCTGGTCATCAGGTCGAAACGGGCGACGCGCTGCGGACCCATGTGACGGACCGGCTTCAGGGTATCGCCGAGAAATATTTCGCCCGCGCCATCTCGTCCGAGGTGACGTTCGGCAAGGGGCCGCATGACGTCGGCTTCAAATGCGATATCGTGATGCACGTCACGCGTGGCCTGGTGCTGAAGGGCCGTCACGATGCCCAGGACGCGCATCTGGCCTTTGACGGCGCGGCGACCAAGATCGAAAAGCAGCTGCGCCGCTATTCGCGCCGCCTGAAGGACCGCAACCAGGGCCAGGCGATCGAACTGGCCGAGGCCGGGGCCTATGATGCGGGCTATACCCTGTTCGCCGAACAGGTCGATGAGGACGAGGCGGGCGACGCGCCCCTGATCATCGCCGAAACCCGCGTCGATATTCCCGATGCGAGTGTGTCGGATGCGGTCATGATGCTCGATCTGCGCAATACTGCGGCCCTGTTGTTCAAGAATTCGGGCACCGGGTCGTACAACATGGTCTATCGCCGGGGTGACGGAACCATCGGCTGGGTCGAACCGCAGCGCGGCGGCACGGCCGGATAAGCTCTATCGTTCTTCCGCGTGGCCCGTTAATAGGCGGGCCGCGCGGGGGCGCACCGGACGGGACCATGAACGACTTCAGCGATCTGTTGCGCCACGATACGGTGCTGGCGGGCGTCAGCGCCGCCAACAAGAAGACCCTGTTCCAGGCGCTGGCGGCGGCTGCCGCCGGGCCGGCGGGGCGGGATGCCAAGCTGCTGGCCGATGTGCTGCTCGAACGCGAGAAGCTGGGTTCGACCGGTTTCGGTGGGGGCGTCGCCATTCCGCATGGCAAGGTGGCGGGGCTGACCCAGATCGTCGGTGTCTTTGCGCGTCTGGCGCAGCCGGTCGATTTCCAGGCGGTCGACGACATGCCGGTCGATCTGGTCTTCGCGATGTTCTCGCCCGCCGATGCGGGATCGGCGCATCTGAAGGCGCTGGCCCGGATTTCGCGGCGGCTGCGCGACAAGGGCTTCGTCGCCAAGCTGCGCGGGGCGGGGTCGCCCGACGCGATCTGGGCGCTGCTGACCCAGGACGAGGCGCGTGACGCCGCGGCCTGAGGGTGAGGCCGCGCACTTCCGGGCGCTGGAGACGCTCTATGCCGCAGCGCCGATCAACCGCCTGTTCGACTCCATGCTGGAGATTGCCGAACCGGGCGTCGCGCGCATCCGCTTCCGGGTGGACGAGCGGCATTATCACGCCGCGGGCGCGGCGCACGGCACGAGCTATTTCAAGATGCTCGACGATGCGGCCTTTTATGCCTGCAACAGCCTGGTCACCGACCGTTTCCTGCTGACGACGCAGTTCAACCTGCTGCTGACCCGCCCGATGAAGGCGGGGGAGGTGGTGGCCGAGGGGCGCTGGGTCAGCGGGCGGCGGCGGGTGTTCGTCGCCGATGCGCGGCTGATCGACGCCAGCGGCGAGGAGGTGGCGCGGGGCACCGGCACCTTCATGCGCTCGCAGATCGCGCTGGCGGGCCTGCCCGGCTATCGGAACGGCTGAGCGATGGACGGTCGCCTGCCAAGCGGAATGCTGGTCACGGCGCTGCTCCGCCGGATGAACGACAGCGGCGGCATGGGCATGGTGCTGGCCAAGGGCGATCCGCAGGGCGGGGGCATATTGGTGATCGTGATCGATGCCGATCCCATCACCTCTCATCGACGCGAACGGGTATTGGAGCGTGGGCTGGGTCCCGACGGCAAAACGGTGCTGATCGAATCGACGCCTGCAAACGATATTTTAAGCTATTGGCAGCGTCGGCGGGCGCGCGATCCCGATCTGTGGATCTTGGAACTGGATGGCGCTGCGGCGGAACGGTTCACCGCTGAAACGATCCTGCAACATTGACGAACCCGGCCGGATCGGCCACGAGCGCGCCATCGTAGTTTCGCGTTGTGCTTATCGGGTGCGATCCGGTGGGTTACGCAGTCGGGGGGAAGCCCGGACGAGCGCCCTTGGGCAATGCTCGGGTCCGTGATCCAACCGCATGTCTGTTCGAGTGAATGACCGTTTTCAAGCGAGTCGCGGCATCCGCTGCCATGGCTCTATCCCTGGCGGGTCTTCTCGCCACCAGCACCCCCAGCCTCGCGACCAACGTTGCCGGTGTTGCTGCCACTCCAGTCAGTGCGATGGCTGTTTCCGGGATCAACGTCGCCGATGTTGCGATGGTTCCCCAGAGCGCCCGGGCCACCATGTCCGCGCTCCCCGATTTTTCCCAGGTTGCCGCCCCGGTTTCCGAAGGCGATGAGGACGGCGACTATGACTCGCTGGCCGACGCCGTGGCCGATCAGGACGAGATCGCGTCGAGCGAAGAGCTCCGCTGTCTGGCCGGCGCCATCTATTTCGAAGGTCGCGGCGAACCGCTGGCGGGCCAGCTCGCCGTGGCGCAGGTCATCCTGAACCGCACCAAGTCGGGCCGTTTCCCTACCGACGTCTGCAACGTCATCAAGCAGCGTGGCCAATTCAGCTTCGTGCGTGGCGGTGAAATCCCTTCGGTCAGCCCGTCGCGCAGCGCCTATCGCACCGCCGTCGCCGTCGCCAAGGTCGCGCTGGCCCAGGCATGGGACAGCACCGCGGGCAAGGCGCTGTACTTCAACACCCCCGGCAACCGTCCGGGCGTGCGGGTGCAGAAGGTCGCCGCGATCGGCAACCACATCTTCTATCGTTGATATTTCCAGGCCCCGGTTCGGGGCTTTTGCACTTGTTCATCAAATGTTCTAAGCGGGTGGCATGTTGGACATGCCGCCCGCTTCGTGCGTCGACGATCCGCTATCCCCGCTCTGCGCCGCCGATGTCGCGCGCGGCGTGACCCGGATGCTGCTCCGCCACGACCTGATCACCATTCCCGAAGTCCCGCTGGAGGGCGGGCGCCGCGCCGACCTGATGGCGCTCGACGCGCGGGGGAATGTCGTCGTCGTCGAGATCAAAGTGTCGCGCGCCGACATGCTGGGCGACGGGAAGTGGCCCGATTATCTCGCGCATTGCGATCGCTTCTACTGGGCGGTGCCCGCCGGGTTCGACTGGTCGCCGCTGGAAAGCGCGGCGTTCCTGCCCGAGCGGACGGGGATCATCGTCGCCGATCGTTACGACGCGGCAATCGTGCGCGAGGCGCATAGCGTGCCGCTGCCCGCGCATGTGCGGAAGAAGGCGACACTGAATTTCGCGCGGCGGGCCGGGCGGCGGATGATCGGGCTGACCGATCCGGATGCGGGGATGTGAGGGTGGTAGACCCGGCAGGACTCGAACGCGCAATCTAACCGGGTTGTGGAGAGGTTTTCCCATGGCCTTCGACTTCGCTCAGGCGGAACGGCTCTTAAAGTTGAAAGCGATCAGCATTGCACGGTTTTAGCCCCTCCCCTTCAGGGGAGAGGTGAGCAGAGTTGATCGTTTTCGACTCTAGTACCAAGTCCCCGCCCAACCTCCGTTCAGCCTGAGCGAAGTCGAAGGCCACGTCCTACCCTTACCGCGTCAATACCAACGTCACCACCGACTGCGGCGGCGCGATATCCCCCGTGATATCCACGGACTTATGCACAGCGTCCGTCACGATCATCCGCCGCTGCCACCGCCCCGGCAAGGCAACGCTCAGCGGTCTGGGCGACAGTCCCGGATTGACATGGACCAGCACCAGCCGCCGTCCGTCGGGTGACAGCGCGCCGACCGTATCCATGTCATCCACCGGCACCAGCCGGTCGCCCGGCCGGATATAGCGGCTGAACTGCGCCATCGCCCAGTATTTGCCCGTGACATGGATCGCATGGGGCTGGTCCGCCGCGCCCATCAGGTCGGCCTTGACGATGCCCCAGTTCGACCCCTTCTCGCCCTTGCGAGTGCTGAGATCCTCGACCGCCTGCCAGAAGACCCAGGCGGCGGGCTCCAGCCGCTTGAGATCGCCGACGACATGCTCGGCAAAGGCCAAGGGCGTTGCCATGCCGGTCAGGTCCTCCGGGTCGCCCGACAGCGGCGTGTCGTTCTCGCTCATCCACAAGCGGGTGCCCGAGGCGCGGGCGATGTCGCGCACGGCGGTCTGGTGAACGGTGCCATAGCTGTGGACGTTGAGCTGCCCGATCGCCGCACGAGTGACGGGGGGATAGGCGGCCCAGTCCGCCACGAACAGGTGCGAGGCGGTCTCATCAGGCGCGGCGATGACGGTGGACAGGCGCGTGGCCTTCAGCGCGGCGGCGGTGGCGTCGATCATCTGCGCCTGTCGGGCAGGGGACCAATGCGCGCCTTCCTGGGTGTTGGCGGCGAACCAGTAGTTTGTGTTGGGCTCATTGACCGGCGACAGGGTGCGGAAGGTCAGGTGATGGCGCCGCTGCAATTCGTCGGTGACTCGGACCAGATAGGTGGCGAAGGCGGATTCCTGTCCGGGGCGCAGATTGTCGTCGGTGCCTTTTTCCGCGCCCGACACCCGGCCGCTGACCGTCATGAACCAGGGCGGCGAGTTGGAGAAGGCCTCGAAGATCGGCTGCTTCACACGGGCGGTGATCGCGTCCAGCCACCAGCGCTGGTTGGCGTCCTGGCCCCAGTCCCACATGGCGGGATCGTCGGCGCGCCACCAGTCCTTGCCCGTCACCCCCGCCGGTTGCCGCCAGAAGCCCGGCACCGCGCGCCCGACCTTCATATAGGGCGGGGTGTCGGCCGCATTGCCGCCGCCGATATTGTAGCGCGCGATGGTCCAGCCCAGTCCCTGCGGCCCGTAGAACAGATCGGCCAGCCGCGTCCGCTCCGCCTCGGGCCAGCCGCCCGTGACATGCGCGAACCAGGCAAGCGCGGTGCCCCAGCCCTCGAAGACGGTCGACGGGCGGTCGATCGCGGGCCGCAGGGTCACGGGTACGGGTCGGTCGGCGGCGGGCGGTGCGACCTGCGCCTGCGCCGTGCCCGAACCGAGGATCAGCGCCAGCGCGAGGGCCGCCATTTGACTTTTGCGAAGGATCGTTCCGTTCTTCACCCTGGTGTCTCCCCGCGCATATCCCATCAAACGTCAGACTATAGCCGGGGGCGCGGCGGGTCCGTCAACCTCTGGCGGGTTCGCGCATAAGCTGGCCGCACAGACGCCCTTTTCCCTTGTCGTGCTGACAAAGCCGTCATAAAAATCAGACAAATATAGCGCGATCCGGTCAGGGAATCGTGTATCAACAAAGGGGAGTGCGATGAATTGGCGTTTGGCGGCCGGTACGGCCGTGGTGGCTCTGGCGAGCCCGGCTTTTGCGCAAAACGGCCCGCAGGTCGCCGCCGTCCAGGTCGATCCCAGCCGACCCGATTGGGAAAACCCCGCCGTCAACGCACGCGGCACCCGCCCCGCCAGCGCCACCGCCTTTCCCTATGAAAGCCGCACGCTGGCACTGGCCGGGGACCGCGCCCGGTCCAGCCGCTTCATGAGCCTCGACGGCGATTGGTCCTTCGCCTTCTCCCCCTCGGTCGACGGCGCGGCCAAGGGGTTCGAGCGGCCCGACTATGATGTGTCGAAATGGAAGACCATCAAGGTCCCCGCCATGTGGCAGGCCGAGGGATATGGCCAGCCCAAGTATAACAACATCACCTATCCCTTCCCCGCCAACCGGCCGCTGGTGCCGCATGACGATAACGAGACGGGCTCCTATCGCCGCGACTTCACCCTGCCCGACGGGTGGCGCGGGCAGGATGTGATCCTTCAGGTCGGCGCGGCGGGATCGGCGTACCGGCTGTGGGTCAATGGGCAGGAGGCCGGCTATTCGGAGGACTCCAAGCTTCCCACCGAATATGACGTCACCCGGTTTCTGAAGCCCGGCCGCAATGTCGTGGCGATCCGCGTCCATCGCTGGTCGGACGGCAGCTATCTGGAGGATCAGGATTTCTGGCGCGTCTCGGGGATCGAGCGTTCGGTGTACCTGCGGGCGGTGCCGAAGGCGCGGATCGACGACCTGTTCGTCCATGCGGGCCTCGACAGGAATTACCGCGACGGCACGCTGTCGACCGAACTGACGCTGCCCGCGCTGCCCCAGGCGATGACCGCGCGGATGACGCTGCTCGATGGCGAGCGGGCGGTGGTGACGCAGCAGGTTGCACTGGCCCAGGGCGCGACCTCGGCCAGGCTGGAGGCGGTGGTGCCGGGTGTGCGGAGCTGGTCGGCGGAGACGCCGCATCTCTACACGCTGCTGGTCGAACTGGTCGATCCGAACGGCCAGGTGGTGCAGGCCACGCCGCAGCGTATCGGTTTCCGCACCGTCGAGATCAAGGACGGGCAGGTCATGGTCAATGGCCGCCGCATCATGATCCGCGGCGTCAATCGGCATGAGCATGACCCGGAGACTTTCCACGTCATCTCCGAAGAGTCGATGCGCCGCGACCTGGAGCTGATGAAGCGCAACAACTTCAACGCGATCCGCACCTCGCACTATCCCAACGACCCGCGTTTCCTGTCGCTGGTGGACGAGTACGGCTTCTACCTGATGGACGAGGCCAATATCGAGAGTCACGCCTATATGGAGGCCGGCAACCGCCATGGCGACGAGCGGGCGAAGTATCAGATCGGTTTCGACCCCGCCTGGGAAAGCGCCCACGTCTCCCGCGTGATGAACATGGTCGAGCGGGACAAGAACCATCCCTCGATCATCTTCTGGTCGCTGGGCAACGAGGCCGGGATCGGGCCGAATTTCGAGAAGGCGGCGGCGGCGATCCGGCGGCGCGATCCCGCGCGGCTGATCTCCTATCTCGGCTGGGGCACGCTCGACTGGAGCCACCAGCCGAACAATTACGTCGATATCTACGCGCCCATGTATGACGACATCGAAAAGATGGTCGACTGGGCCGAGGACCCGACGCGCACCCAGCCGATGATCCAGTGCGAATATGCCCATATGCAGGGCAATTCGGGCGGCAATTTCAAGGATTACTGGGACACCATCTATGCCCACCGCAAGCTGCAGGGCGGCTTCATCTGGGACTGGGTCGACCAGTCCATGTACCGCTATGCCAAGGACGGGCGGCGCTATTGGGGCGATGGCGGCGAGTACGGCCCCAATCCGGGCGGCGATATCGAGTTCGGCGACGGGTTGAACCAGCCCGACCGGACGCCCAATCCGCAACTCTACGAAGTGCAGAAGGTGCAGTCGCCGATCCGCTTCGACGGTTACGATGCGAAGACCGGGCAACTGACTGTACATAATCGTCATGACTTTATCGATCTGTCGGGTTTTACCTTCGACTGGGTTGTGGAGAAGAACGGCGTCGCGGTGGCGAGCGGGCAGCTGCCTGCGCTGACGACGGCGGCCGGACAGGTGCGGACGGTGGCGCTCGCCCCCAAATTCGCGCGCGAGGCCGGGGCGGAATATCTGCTGACCGTTCGCGCCCATGCCAAGGACGGCACGATCCGTGCGGTTCCGGCCAATTACGTGGTCGGTTGGGAGCAGTTCGCGCTCAGCGATGGACCCGCCATGCCGGTGGCGGCCAAGGGGCAGGTTGCGGTCGCCGATAGCGCCGACAGCGTCACCCTGTCGGCGAACGGCGCGGAGCTGGTCATCGACCGCAACACCGGGCTGGTCACGCGCTATGCGGCGGCGGGGCGTGTGCTGGCCAAGGGCGGCCAGCCCAATTTCGTTCGGGCCGAGACCGACAACGACACCGCCAATGGCACCGTCGCCCAGCAATCGGCCTGGTTCACGATGAACGGACGCTATCAGGTGCGGAGTGTATCGATCGGTCCCGACCAGAGCGTGACCGTCGACCACGAGATGGGGGCGGGCGCGGCGCGCTTCGTCACCCGCTACACGATGGCGGGCAATGGTGCGGTCGATGTCGACGGCCAGTTCGTACCGCTGAAGGCCGACTTGCCGCCGCCGGTCCGCATCGGCCTGTGGTACACGATGCCCACTACGGTGAAGACGGTCGAATGGTATGGGCGTGGCCCGCACGAAAGCTATGTCGATCGCAAGAGTTCGGCCGCGATCGGGCTGTGGCGCGGGGCGATCGCCGAGCAGAATCACGATTACATGCGGCCGCAGGACACCGGCAACAAGGTCGATGTCCGCTGGATGGAACTGTCGGGCGAGGGGGCTGGCCTGCGCGTCCGTGCGCCCAGACCGCTGATGATGCAGGCGCTCGCCTTCCCCTATGGCGACCTCTATCGCCGTGCGCCGGGCACCTGGAAATCGACGGATATCGTGCCCCATGGCGAGACGACGTTGATCGTCGATGCCGCTGAGTGGGGTGTCGGCGGCGATACGACCTGGAGCCATGTCGGCCAGCCGCACATGAAGTACCGCACCACGCTGGAGCCGACCCGTATCGCCTTCCGGCTGGAGCCCTTTACCGGCGACGGCACGAGTCCCGAAAAAGCGAAGCCGGCCCGTGCGACGGAGCCGCAATAGGGCTGTTCTTTACTCGGACAATAAGCCATCATGCCGCATCGGGCAGAGGAGAATCCATGAAAAGGGCAACGAAATTTCTGATCGCGGCGGCGGCGACGCTGTTTGCGGGGACCGCGATGGCGCAAACGGCACCCACCACGAGCGAGCAGGTCGAGGTGCATGCCGACCGTCCGGGTCCCGTCTATAACCGTCGCCTGTTCGGCCAGTTCGCCGAGCATCTGGGCACCGGCATCTATGGCGGCATCTGGGTCGGCAAGGGCAGCAAGATCCCCAACATCAACGGCTATCGCCGCGACGTGCTCGACGCGCTGAAGGCGATCCGGGTGCCGGTGATCCGCTGGCCGGGCGGCTGCTATGCCGATGAATATCACTGGCGCGAAGGCATCGGCCCGCAGGCCAAGCGCCTGACCAAGGTCAACACCAATTGGGGCGGTGTGACCGAGGACAACAGCTTCGGCACGCATGAATTCATGAACTACAGCGAGATGGTCGGCGCCGAGGCCTATGTCTCGGGCAATGTCGGTTCGGCCTCGCCGTCCGAAATGGCCGAGTGGGTCGAATATATGACCTTCCCGTCCAAATCGACCTATGCCGAGGAGCGTCGCAAGAACGGTCGCGACAAACCGTGGAAGCTGGCCATGTTCGGCATCGGCAACGAGCTGTGGGGCTGCGGCGGCAATATGCGTCCCGAATATGCCGCCGACGTGACGCGTCGCTATTCGACCTTCCTGAAGGTCCCGGCGGGCGAAAAGCTGATGAAGATCGCCAGCGGTGCGAACAGCGACGATTACAACTGGACCGAAGTGATGATGCGCGATGCGGGTGGCGCATTCGACGGCATCGGTGTGCATTATTACACCATCCCCGGCGACTGGTCGCACAAGGGCGCGGCCACCGGCTTCGACGAGGAAAGCTGGGCGCGCACCCTGTCCAAGACGCTGAAGATGGAGGAGCTGCTCACCCGTCACTCGGCGATCATGGACAAATATGATCCGAACAAGCGGGTCGCGCTGCTCGTCGACGAATGGGGCACCTGGTATGATGTCGAACCCGGCACCAATCCGGGCTTCCTGTACCAGCAGAACTCGCTTCGCGACGCGGTGGTGACCAGCCTGAACCTCGACATCTTCGCCCGTCACGCCGACCGCGTGCGCGGCGCCAATATCGCCCAGATGATCAACGTCCTCCAGGCGATGATCCTGACCGACGGCGCGCGCATGGTGAAGACGCCGACCTATTGGGTGTTCGACATGTACAAGGACTATCAGGACGCGACCGTCCTGCCGGTCGATGTCCAGTCGCGCTGGTATAACAAGAACCAGTGGGTGATGAAGGCGGTCAGCGCCTCGGCCGTGCGTGACAAGGCGGGCGTGGTGCATGTCGGCCTGACCAATGTCGATCCCAACCAGCCGGCGACCGTCTCGGTCAAGCTGGACGGCGTGACCGCGGCTCAGGTGTCGGGCCGTGTCCTGACCGGCGCGACGATGGATGCGCACAACAGCTTCGACGCGCCGAACCAGGTCGCGCCGCAGCCGTTCAACGGTGCGACGCTGTCGGGTGGCGTGCTGACCGTGCAGGTGCCCGCCAAGTCGGTCGTCATGCTGGATCTGCGCTGATGAAGGCCCGCGCCGGGGCGCTGCTCGCCGCCGTCCTTCTGACCGGGGCGGCGGGGTCCGCCGCACCCCGGCGCGAGGTTTTGTGGAATAGTCCGGGGGCGGGCAATCCGCTGCTTCCGGGCTATTTTGCCGACCCCTCCATCGTGCGCGACGGGGGGCGTTGGTACATCTTCGCCACGGTCGATCCATGGGGGGATGACCGTCTGGGCCTATGGACCTCGGACAATGGCCGCGACTGGACCTTCTCGCAGCCCAACTGGCCGACCAAGCAGGCCGCGACCAGCCCGACCTCGGGCGATGCCAAGGTCTGGGCGCCCTCGGTGGTCAAGGCGCCCAACGGCCGCTGGTATATGTATGTCTCGGTCGGCAGCGAGGTGTGGGTCGGCTCCGCCCCGTCACCGGCGGGACCATGGGCCGATGCCAATGGCGGCAAGCCGCTGATCGCGCGCGACTTTGCACCCCAATATCACATGATCGACGCCGAGGCGTTCGTCGACGATGACGGCCAGGCCTATCTCTATTGGGGATCGGGGCTGAACTGGGTCAACGGGCATTGCTTCGCCGTGAAGCTGAAGCCCGACATGGTCCATTTCGACGGCGCGCCGCGTGACGTGACCCCGGCCAACTATTTCGAAGGCCCCTTCATGGTGAAGGAGAAGGGGCGTTACCTGCTGACCTATAGCGACGGCAACACGACCAAGGACACCTACAAGGTCCGCTATGCGGTCGGCGCGTCGCCGATGGGACCCTTTACCGAGGCGGCGAACAGCCCGCTGCTGGAAACCGATGCCGCGCGGCAGGTCATCAGCCCCGGCCATCACGCGATCTTCGCCGACAAGGGCAAGGCGTACATCCTCTATCACCGCCAGGCGTTGCCCTTCGTGATGGGCAGCGAGCGGGTGCTGCGGCAGGTGGCGATCGACCCGCTGACCGTGCGGGCGGACGGCACGTTCGAAAAGGTCCGGCCCAGCCATGATCCGGCGATCCCGGCCTTTGCCGCGCATCGCGACCATGGGCTGCGCTGGACGGGCGAGGGCGTCGACGCACTGGCGGCGGACGACAATTACGCGACCGTCTGGCGGCCGGAGGCGGGCAGGCCGCCGGTGCTGACCGCCGATCTGGGCGCGGTGCGTGACGTACGGGAAAGCCGGGTCCGTCCCGCCTTCGCGATCCAGCCGCAGGATTTGCGGGTCGAGGCATCGCCCGACGGCAGGCGCTGGCGCGAGGTGGCGGCCGAGACGGGGGTGAGTGGTTCGCCCATCACCCTGCGCCATCCGGGCAAGGCACGGTTCCTGCGCATGACGGTGACGGCGAAGGAACCTGCGATCCTGGAATGGTCGATCTTTTAAGCCCCTCCTCCGGAACGGGGGAGGGGTTTGGGGAGGGGGCTGGCCGCAAGCAACGGTCTCGGTGAGACTCCAGGCCCTCCCCCATCCCCTCCCGTTTACGGGAGGGGCGTGCCCGGCGTAAGCGGCGCGTGTCCACACCCCCCGTTCAGCCTGAGCGAAGTCGACGGCCATGGGCAGACCTTTCCCCAAACCCCACGACAACCGTAACACAGGGCGTGCTAGAGTAGACCCACATGACGCCCATGGCGGTCGTGAGGGAAGGCAAGGAACGGCATGGCGCCATACGCATCAAGCACGGTCGCGGACACCCTAACCCCCTTCCTGTCGCAATGGACCGCCCCGGACGGGTGGGTTCACCGCCGCTATGACCGCCCGCATGAACCGGGCACGACGCGGCGGGGGCGGTTGCTGTTCCAGACGGGCCGCGCCGACATGATCGAGAAATATGGCGACGCTATCGACGCGTTCCGGGCACAAGGATGGGACGTCACCGCCTTCGACTGGCGCGGGCAGGGCGGGTCGGGGCGGCTGACGCGCGACGGGACCGGGCATATCGACCGGCTCGACCGGCTGGCCGAGGATCTGGCGGCCTTTTATGGCGAGTGGGTCAGGCCGGGCGAGGGGCCGCATGTCGTGCTAGGCCATTCGATGGGCGGGTTCGCCACCCTGTCGGCGCTGGCCGGGGGCGGGATCGCGCCCGATGCGGTGGTGCTGGTCGCGCCGATGCTGGCGCTGCGCTCGCCGGTCGGCCAATGGGCGGGGGCGCGCTTCGCCCGCTGGCAGGTCGGGCGTGGCGATCCGCTTCGCCCCGCCTGGCGTCGGCTGGAGACGCCCGCCGCCGCGACCGCGCGGCAGAAGAGGCTGACCCATGACCTGACCCGCTTCGCCGATCAGCAGGCGTTCCGACAGGCCCGGCCCGAACTCTGTCTGGGATCGCCCAGCTGGCATTGGGTGGCGGAGGCCTTTCGCGCGACGGCGACGCTTCGCGAGAATCCGGCGCTGGGGCGGATCGAGACGCCGGTGCTGATGCTGGTCGCGCTCGCCGATCGGCTGGTCGATGCGCGGGCGGCGGCGCGGGTGGCGCAGCGATTGCCGCAGGGCGAACTGGTGGCCTTTGGTCGTGGCTGTGCGCATGAGATATTGCGGGAGGCCGATCCGGTTCGCGCCAACGCCTTTGCCGCGATCACCGCGTTTCTCGACCGGCGCGTACCCGCTACTTCACTCCGCAGCGAACCGGACCACCGCCGGTGACCCGGCATTTGGGCGTGCCCGCCACCGTCACCCTGCCCAGCCCGCCATTGGCGACCGTCGCCATATAGCGCGCCCGTGCGGCAATCTCGCCGGGGCCGTCGAGCGTGACGGTCAGGTCGCCTGCCTCCAGCGCCTCGGCCGCGATGCTGGCAGGCCCGTTGGCCGCCAGCCGCGCCTTGCCGACCCGGCCGCCCTCGATCGTCAATCTGGCGGGGCCGAACAGCGTCGCGGCCAGTTGATCGCCATCGGCCCGCCCGACCCGGACCTCGCCCGTGCCTGTCACGGACATATTCAGCGCACTGCCCTTCATCGCCTGCACCGTCACCTGCGCGCCGCCGATGACGGTGACGCCCGACAGAGGCGGCGCGGCGAGGGTCAGCGTGACCGGCGCATCGCCCCTGCCCGTGCCCCCTCCCGCACGTCGCACGACCAGCGTGCTGCCCATCACCTGCGCCTCGACCTGACGCAATGCCGCGCCGTCACCGGACAGGGCTCCGCGAGGCGAGGGGCCGGTGGTCATGATGACGCGGAACGGCCCCTCGACCCGCAACTTGTCGAAGCTGCTCAGATCGACGCGCCGCTCGGCGGCCAAGGCCGGTGTGGCGACGACCAGCGCCGAAGCCAGAAGCGCGAAAGCGGTGCGGATCGACATCGCCGTCATCCTCGCACCGCTCCGCCGGCGTCGCAAGCAGGTCCCCTTACAGGGTACGCCCACAGCGTGCGCTGCCCGATCCCGCCTTGCGGACGGTGCAGACCGAGTTCGGCCCCAGATCGGCATCGCCCGAACCGCTCAGCGACACCTTGGCGGGGCCGTCGACCTGCACCGCGACGCGGCCCGATCCGGCAATTTCGACCTCGGCCTGTCTGGCGTGAAGCCCCTTGGCGCGTATGTCCCCCGACCCGGCAATGCCGATCTTCAGCGCACCGACCCGGCCACCCGCCTGGACCGAGCCGGAGCCCGCCACGCCCAGTTCGGCCTGCTCGACCCGCATCGCGCCGATCGTCAGGTCGCCCGAACCCGCAATCCCGCCCTTGAAGCGCGCGCCGTCGATCCGGTCGATGCGCATCTGTCCCGATCCCGCGATACCCGCTTCGGCCAGGCGCGGCAGCGTCACCAGGATGCGGACATTGCGGCGATTGCCCCAATGCAGCCCCTTCTTCATGCCGATCAGCAGCGTGTCGCCATCGCGCGCGATGCGCAGCTGGTCGAGATCGGATGCCGCCCCTTCCGCGCGTACCGAAAAATCGCCCCCGACCCGGATATCGACCGGATCGCTGCCATTGCTCGATACCGCCGTGAACCCGCGCGTCGCATAGCTGCGCGCGTCGCCCGAGCCCTGGGGGGAGACTTCCTGTCCCTTGGCCTCGCTTCCGAACGAACAGGCGGCGGTGGGCATGGCGAGCACGAGCAACCCGGCAAGCGTGGTGAGAAGGGGGGATTTGGGCATGAGCGACCTCCTGTGTATTGATAGAATAATACACATGGCCGGGCGATCTGCGCAAATGAAAAGGGGCGGCCCCGCCTGGGACCGCCCCTTGTTCGTGTCGAAGAAGACCGACCGCCTATCAGGCGGCGGGCTTTTCCTTGTTATAGATGGCGGCGGCGGCACGCAGGATTTCCAGGATCTTCTCCTGGGCGCGCGGCTCGTCCACCTCTTCCATCGCGGCGAGTTCGCGGGCGAGGCGGCTGGTGGCCGCTTCGAAGATCTGCCGCTCGGAATAGCTCTGCTCGGGCTGGTCGTCGGCGCGGAACAGGTCGCGGACCACTTCGGCGATCGACACCAGGTCGCCCGAGTTGATCTTGGCTTCATATTCCTGGGCACGGCGCGACCACATGGTGCGCTTGACCTTGGGCTTGCCCTTCAGCGTTTCCATCGCCTCGCGCATCGTCTTGTCCGAGGACAGCTTGCGCATGCCGACCGACTCGGCCTTGTTGGTGGGAACGCGGAGCGTCATGCGCTCCTTTTCGAACCGCAGCACATAGAGTTCGAGCTGCATCCCTGCGATTTCCTGCTTTTGCAGCTCGATAACGCGGCCCACGCCATGTTTGGGATACACGACATAGTCACCGACGTCGAAGTGGAGCGCCTTGGCAGCCATTGGGGGCCTTTCCGGATCAGGGCCTTCGCACGAGCGCCGGACGAGCGGAAATGGGTCCACTGATCAAGTCGGCCTCGGGAAGGAAGGGTCGAACACATCAAAGGCGGGCGGTCGCGAAAAAAGCTATGCCCGTCGCGGAACCATATAGCATGGTCGCAACAAAATTACCAGCATATGTGCAGGTTGCCGGAACCATCGGGCGCCAAGGCCCAACGGATCCAATCTTTCCTCCCCTGGAAGGGGAGGTGGCAGGGCGAAGCCCTGACGGAGGGGTATTCCGCTATCGAGAGGGGAGACACCCCTCCACCATGCTGCGCATGGTCCCCCTCCCCTTGCAGGGGAGGAATAGCTTTTGCTCAGTCGCCCTTGCCGGGCTCCGGGCTGAAGAACTGGTCGTACTTGTTCTCGACGCCCTTCATCGCATCGGCGTCGGGTGGCGTCTGGTCCAGCTTGCGGGTGACGTTGGGCCATTGGGCGGAGAAGGTGTTGTTCAGCTCCAGCCACTGTTCCAGCCCGCTCTCGGTGTCGGGCAGGATCGCCTCGGCCGGGCATTCGGGCTCGCACACGCCGCAATCGATGCATTCCGACGGGTTGATGACGAGCATGTTCTCGCCCTCATAGAAGCAGTCGACGGGACACACCTCGACACAGTCCATATACTTGCAGCGAATGCAGGCATCGGTGACGACGTAGGTCATGACAACTCCCAAGGTACGAACGCGTGCTGCTATGCCGCGTGTGGCGATCCGTCAACGCCCGAAACCGTGTTAAGGCCCGAAACCGGCGAAGTGACCAGGTCGCAGTAACAGGCGCGACCTTCGGCGGGCGGTCCGCGCCGGACGGGCAGCGACTCCACGCGCAACACGCGCACATTGCCAGCCTGCGCAAAGGTCAGGATGCTGCCGATCCGGACCGGCGCATGGGCGCGATCGATCGCGCGGCCGTCCATGCGGAAATGCCCGTCGCACGCCATCGCCTGCGCCCGCTCCCGCGACTTGGCGATCCGCGCCCACCAGAGGAAACGGTCGAGCCGCATCGACTCAGGCGAAGGGGCGCGGGTGCTCATAGGGCGGGACGGTCCTTTCTGTGAGAAAGTGAAGACATGCGGTATCTCATTTCTCCCCAAGCCATGCTTGGGGAGGGGGACCATCCGCAGGATGGTGGAGGGGCAGGGGCCTGGCGATGACCTTCGTGGCCTGGCGCGAGCCGCAGGGCATCGCCCCTCCACCACGCCCTGTGGGCGCGGTCCCCCTCCCCATCGGAGATGGGGAGGAATGTCATTGGGAAGGTCTGCCCCAGTCGGCGAGCGCGGCGAAGGCGTTGCCGGGGCTGGCCGCGACACGCGGGACGG
>NZ_MQUI01000125.1:0-425 GCF_001970915.1 Sphingomonas sp. Sph1(2015) | reverse complement strand
CTGTTTGCTCCCCACGCTTTCGTGCATGAGCGTCAGTACAGGCCCAGGGGATTGCCTTCGCCATCGGTGTTCCTCCGCATATCTACGCATTTCACTGCTACACGCGGAATTCCATCCCCCTCTGCCGCACTCCAGCTCTACAGTCACAAATGCAGTTCCCAGGTTGAGCCCGGGGATTTCACATCTGTCTTATAGAACCGCCTGCGCACGCTTTACGCCCAGTAATTCCGATTAACGCTTGCACCCTACGTATTACCGCGGCTGCTGGCACGTAGTTAGCCGGTGCTTATTCTTCAGGTACCGTCATCCCCCCAGGGTATTAGCCCAAAGCTTTTCTTCCCTGACAAAAGCGGTTTACAACCCGAAGGCCTTCTTCCCGCACGCGGCATGGCTGGATCAGGCTTGCGCCCATTGTCCAAAATTCC
>NZ_MQUI01000124.1:0-426 GCF_001970915.1 Sphingomonas sp. Sph1(2015) | reverse complement strand
TTAATGAAAACATCAAAAATAAAACGGTTATTACCTACGCCCAATTGTGCTAGGTCAAGACGGGCGTTGTCAAGCTGCGAGCCTAAAATGTTTTGGCGGCGGGGTATAACTTTAACATCATAGCCAGTTAAAACCTTTGCAGCCTGTTCGATTTCGCCAGCTAAAACAATGGGTGTTTTAGCCAACCTTGTGATAACTTGTTGGCGGCGGCTCTGTAAATCATCGCCGCCTTGTAAGCTACACGCATCGGGCAAGCCAACCGATTGTTCCCACTCCTGTATTAAATCGGTTGTAGTGTATGGGTTAAGTTCGCGCCGTAAATAAGCCACATAACCAAACATAACCGCCACCATTGCACCCACCGCACTGGCAAAGCTATGGTTAAACGTGCCGCCAGCGGTAAACGCTTCCCATAGCCGCCCCTTT
>NZ_MQUI01000123.1:0-457 GCF_001970915.1 Sphingomonas sp. Sph1(2015) | reverse complement strand
ATACGCCGTGAGGCATTGAGGGCGGCGATGTAGAGGGCTTCGCGGACCTTGCGCCGTCCACCCCATATGCGTCTGGCGCCGCGCCATGTTCCACTTTCGCGGGCGTGGGGTGCGAGGCCTGCGAGCGAAGCGATCTTGCGACGGCAGAGCGTGCCGAGTTCGGGAAGTTCGCCGAGCAAGGTGGCCAGGACGGTGGGTCCGATGCCGGGGACGGCATTCAGCAGGTGCGCCTGTTCGGACAGGGCCTGATCCTGGGCGATGAAGCCTGCGATCTGTCGATCGAGTTCGGCGATCTGCTGGCCAAGCAGCGTGATCATGGCTTCGATGGCCTGGGCGATTTCGGGTTGGCCTGCACTGTGGCGATGCAGCTTTTCGGCTTTGCGCATGTCGACCAACTGCCTGCGACGTCGCAGGAAATCGGCCAGGCGCGAACGGGCCGGGCTGAGCGGGATGGTAG
>NZ_MQUI01000122.1:0-477 GCF_001970915.1 Sphingomonas sp. Sph1(2015) | reverse complement strand
AATTGTCAAACTGTAGTTTCTTAGTAGGGCGTCGGTTCGTTTGATATCATCCATGATGGTAGTTTTGCTGACTTCTACTATATCCAACAAATGATCCAGACTAACATATTCGATATTGGTGATCAAAGTCATCACTATCAGCGCCCCACGTTCTCCCTCCGTCAATGCCAACGTTGCTTGTTCGTCCACCGTTTCCTGATCCAACTGGGACATCATTTGGATCACTTCAATCGGTACTGTAATATCACCGGAGTGACTACGCTGGATCGTTGGGATATTTTTCATCTCCAAGTCTTCATTGAATTGGTTGATGGCATAGTTGATTTGACGACGTGTCAAATCGAGTTCACTTGTCAAAGCGGAAAGTTTCATTTCAGGGTTTTTAATAATCATTTTGAGTATTTCACGAATTCGTTTGTTCATTTGACTATCCTCCTGACAAAATCATTATATACTCACGCAAGCGCTTTTTGACGA
>NZ_MQUI01000121.1:0-484 GCF_001970915.1 Sphingomonas sp. Sph1(2015) | reverse complement strand
CCCAAATACAAAGGGTTCCGAGTGAACGCGTATGGTCCGGAGATCGCCAGCTGTTTGTGTTTGCGGAGATATCCCGCGGCATATCCGCGCAGGAGCAACCCTAGAATTGCAATTCCCATTCCGCCGAGCAGCCACTTCATTTGTGGCCGCGCAAACCAAAATGCCGCGATGCCGACCGGGTATCCGACGCGGACACGCCACCGGATCCAAAAATTTGTCTTGGGGCTCAAGCAGGGGCCTTCAGAAGCGCGGCGGTCGCAGCCAGCACGTCTCCGACAGTGATTCGCAGCATCGCCGCGGAGTAATCCGAGCGCCGCTTGTAGCTGATCTCCTCTTGTCGCGCCTTGTGTACGATCACCGCGCTGGGCACAAACGGGCCATTGCGCGCAGGATCGGTAGGGCCATACAAACCGACGACCTGAGTGCCCAGAGCCGCCGCCAAGTGCAGCGGACCTGAATCCGCCGCGATAACACATCGCGCATG
>NZ_MQUI01000120.1:0-491 GCF_001970915.1 Sphingomonas sp. Sph1(2015) | reverse complement strand
CGACTGGAAGGATCGGCAGTTCTGGGTCACGGTCACACCGATCGTAGAGGTGATGTATCCCGGTGCGATCATGTACTATTTCTGGACGTTCTATAGGCAACCCTTTGGTGCAACATTGAGCATCTCGGGGCTTGTCGTCGGGAAGTGGATCACGGTTCTGTTTGCCTGGTACTGGTGGGCGAATTTCCCAGCGAACTTCGTGATGCCTGCCACGATGATATCCAGCGCATTGATCCTCGATGCAACCCTGCTCTTGACAAGAAGCTGGATGCTTACAGCAATATTTGGCGTCTGGGCATTCGCGATGGTGTTTAACCCAACACAATATGCCATATTCGGATACAGCCACCAACCGGTGGTCGTGGACGGGCAGTTGATGTCACTGGCCGACTACATGGGATTCACATTTGTGAGGACCGGAACGCCTGAATACATCCGAATCATCGAGGTAGGATCGCTCCGTACGTTCGGCGGACACACCGTTTGGATTT
>NZ_MQUI01000119.1:0-495 GCF_001970915.1 Sphingomonas sp. Sph1(2015) | reverse complement strand
CGCGTCGACCCACAGGCCTGGCTGACCGACACTCTCAAGCGCCTTGCGGGCGGCCACCGCATCAATGCACTCGGCGACCTCATGCCATGGGCATACGCCGCCCGCGTGGTGCGTTAACAGCGCTTACCGTCGATCATTGGCGACAGGCGTACGGAAGTGGGGAACTGGCTGCTGGATTACCCGCCCAGCCTGCCAGGCGCACAAACGACAACGCCGCCCTTGGGGGCGGCGTGTCGGGTTCTATAGCGATGGTTGCGGGGGCAGGATTTGAACCTGCGGCCTTCAGGTTATGAGCCTGACGAGCTACCGGGCTGCTCCACCCCGCGGGGGTGTGAGGTTGTGAATGGGTTTTTTGTATTCGCGGACTGTAATGCCTGGCGACGCCCTACTCTTCCACTGCTTGAGCAGTAGTACCATTGGCGCAGTCGGGTTTCACGGCCGAGTTCGGGATGGGATCGGGTGGGACACCGACGCTATGGCCACCAGGCAATAGAG
>NZ_MQUI01000011.1:0-96340 GCF_001970915.1 Sphingomonas sp. Sph1(2015) | reverse complement strand
CAGATATCTAGCGATCCGCTCCCATTGCTCATCTGTCAGCGTGCGTCTGCTCATCAACCGGCTCCTTCGCCAGCCTTGAATCAGAACCCACGGAAAAACGGAATCCTCTAAATGCAGACGCCGCCTAAGGGGATCCCTTCGCCAATGGCGTGCGGAGAAGGCGGAAGGTGGCCTTCGACTTCGCTCAGGCTGAACGGAGGGCGGTTTACGTCCATCTCGCCTTTTCCCCCTGACCAATGCGGCCTAAAGCCCGCAGGGTGATGGAAATACCCGCTCCCCTCCGCCTGCGTGTCGACCGCGATGCGCTTGTTTCCAACTGGCAGGCGCTGGACCGGTTGAGCGGGGCGGCGGCGTGCGGCGCGGCGGTCAAGGCGAACGGCTATGGCCTGGGCGCGAGGCTGGTCGCCGAAACGCTGGCCAAGGCCGGGTGTCGTGATTTCTTCGTCGCCAACTGGGCCGAGGCGCAAGGCTTGGCCCCGCTGGGCCTTACGCTGTCGGTCCTGCATGGCCTGCGCGCCGAGGACCTGCCCGCCGCCAGGGCCGGCTTCGCCCGCCCGGTGCTCAGCACCCCCCAACAGATCGCGCGCTGGCGCGACAGCGGCGGCGGCGTGTGTGACGTGATGGTCGATACCGGCATGAATCGGCTGGGCGTGTCGGTGCAGGCGGTGCGGGATGGCCTGCTCGAGGGCCTGACGATCGAGACGCTTATCAGCCATCTCGCCTGCGCCGATGAGGATGTGCCGATGAACGGGCATCAGCGCGAGGCCTTTGCCAGCCTGAGGGGGCGCACCGGCGCGCGGCGGATGAGCCTCGCCAATTCGGCCGGGATCGGGCTGGGCGCGGAGTATCATTTCGACCTGACCCGGCCGGGACTGGCACTGTACGGTGGCCTGCCGCGCCCCGACATGGCGGGGCATCTCCGCCAGGTCGCGTGGCCCGAAGCGCAGATCCTCCAGCGCCGCCTTGTGCCTGCGGGCGAGACAGTCGGCTACAACGCCACCTGGACCGCGCCCGCCAATACCGAGGTCGCGATCCTGAACCTGGGCTATGCCGACGGCTATCGCCGCGCGCTCTCCGGGCTGGGGGCGGCGGTGGCGGATGGCGAGAGCCTGCCGGTCCTCGGCCGCGTATCGATGGACCTGCTGGCGGTCGACGTGACCACGCGGCCCGATCTGGCCGAGGGCGACTGGCTGGCCATGGATTACGACCTGGCCACCGCCTCCGCCGCATCGGGCGTATCGCAATATGAGCTGCTGACCGGCCTGGCCCAGCGCTTCGCGCGGGCATAAAAAAGGGGCCTTCCCGAAGGAAGGCCCCGATCAACTTCGATCCGCTGGGATCAGAAGTTGGCCTTGAACCCGGCATAGAAGAACCGGCCGATATTGTCGTACGGATCGCCCGACGCCGTACCGATCAGATCGTAGGGCGGCTTGAAGTCGGTCAGGTTGTCGACACCGACATAGAAGCGGAACCGATCGGTCGCGTTGAAGCCGACCTGGACCGAGTGGTAGAACGCCTCCGGATAGTAGACCATCGGGAAGGCATCCGGATTACGCGCCGGACGGCCGTCATAGCTGTTCTGCGTCTCATACTCGGCCGCGATCGTCGACTTGCCTTCGTAACGCAGGCGATATTGAAGATCGAAGGTTTCGAAGTTCAGGTTGCCGACGAACTGGCCGCGCCATGCCGCATAGCCCAGCTCGCTCTTGTACCGATCGCGGAAATTCGCATCGGCCACGTCGGTATAGGCGTTATTCTGCGCTACATAGCTGGCCAGAAGACGCAGGCTGAGGGTGCCAGTATCGCTGATCTTGGTGCGATAGGACATGTCGAAGTCGATGCCCGACGCTTCGAACTTTGCAAAGTTGAAGCCCTGCGAGAAGAAACCAGGACCCGTGACCGGGAAGGTCACCGTGCTACCGCCATGGATCACGCCCTGCTGTCCGGCAAAGGTGCCGTTCGGGTTGCGGAAGACCGCAGCGCAATACTGGTTGTTGATACCGCTGGGATTGTCATAGCACTGATTAACCAGCGTTTGGGCCGACAACGAGAAGATCGCGTCCTTGATCGTGATGTTGTAGTAATCGACCGTGAACGAGAAGCCGCGGATCGCCTGCGGCTGGAACACCGCGCCGATCGTGAAGCTGTTGCTCTTCTCGGCATTCAGGTCCGGATTGCCGCGATTGAAGCCCGACACGCCCGAGGTCTGGACGTTGGTGAACGGCTCGGTCGTGCCATTGAACGTCTGGGTCGTGGGCACACCCGCCGCCGCGCAATTGCGCGCCCGATTCGGATTGTTGTTGATGTTGTTAAGGCTGCACGGATCCGACAAACCGTTGGCGAAGGTCTGCGAATTGGCATTGTACAGTTCGATGAGCGATGGCGCACGGACCGAGCGGGCATAGCCGCCACGGATCGTGATATCACGGATCGGTGCCCAGATCGCATTCACATTATAGGTCCAGGGCGTGCCAGCCCGGCCAATATTGTAATGCGATACGCGCGCCGCGCCGGTGAGGGTCAGTTCATGGAAGAACGGACGATCGGCCAGCAACGGTACGCTGAGTTCGCCGAATGCTTCCTTGATGTCATAGGCCGGCGGCGCGAAGGTCGGGATGGCGTTCAGGAACGTCGCCCCGCTGGCGGTCAGATCGTCATACTTCGAGAAGGCCGTCTCGCGACGATATTCGCCGCCCAGCGAGAAGGTGACGTCGCCGCCCGGCAGGCGGAACAGCTTGCCGTTGACGAAGCCGAGCAGGTCGAACTGCTCCGCCTTCTGCTTGCGCGTCGAGGTGACGGTGAAATAGTTCAGTGCAGCCGGATCGATCTGACGGCGGCCGAAGATGTTCACCGGAACGCAGGCCGGGTCATCATTTGCGGTCGAGGCATCGGCGTTGATGCCGCAGACGATCTGACCGGCGGCATTGCGTACGGCATTGATCGAGTTGGCATACTTCTGACGAACATAGTTGCCGTTCGTCTGGTAGAAGGTGTCCAGGCGGCCGTAATTGGCCGAAACCTCATAATGCCAACCCTCGGCGAAATCGCCCTCGACACCAGCGACGATACGGAACGTCTCGCGCTTGTGAACTTCGCCGCGCCCGCCAAAGTCCACATTGAAGCGCTGCGCCGTGAATGTCGTCGCGTTCGGGGCAAGAACGGACTGGAGTTGCGCCCGCGCCTGGCTGGTCAGGAACGGATTATTGATGCTGAAGGTGTTGTTTTCAAAGGTCGGCTGACCTTCCTGCAGCGAATTGATGCGGACATACTTCGCTTCGACGAACGGCTTGAAGGCGTCCGAAACGTCGAAATGGGCCAGGATGTTGCCCGAGTAACGCTCCATCCGCGGTTGCAACATGCCGTTCAAACGAAGCGTCGAACCCTGGCCGCCGATGCAATTGGCCGTCGCCGGACGCAGATCGGTAATGCAGTTGTTCGGCGTCAGCGTACCATCGGGATTGAATACAAAGGTGCGACCATATTGCGACAGCGCATTGGGGCTGCCGACATTGGCGATGCCCGTGCAGGCCGCGGAGCGACGCGCAGTGAACGCGGCGGGGGATTCGCCTGGCGCTGCCGCAACCGGGCAGGAGGCGCCGAACAGGCCGCCTTCGGAGATGGAATTGCTGCGATAATTGGTGACGAAAGTCGTGTCCGGAATACCGTCACCCGTTGACGGCTCGCTTCCCGTGCGGATGACGCCGCCATTGGGGTTCAACTGCGGACCCGTATTCTGCGTGGCGGCGAACCAGCGACGTCCTGAGAACGCACCCGTGATGTCGTCGCGGTCGGTAAAATAGACCACGTCCGAGAACGAATATTCGGCCGACGCGGCGATGTTGCCGCGACCTTCGGCGAAATTCTTACCGGCCGTCAGCGCGCCAAAGTAGGAGCCGCGCGTACCGTACTTGGAAATACCGCTCTGGCCGGTGGCGCGAATACCCTCGAAGTCGCGCTTCAGGACGAAGTTGACGACGCCCGCCATGGCGTCCGAGCCGTACACGGCCGAGCTGCCCCCGGTCACGACGTCGACACGCTCCAGCAGGTCGGTCGGGATGGTGTTCGTGTCGATCACGAAGCTGCCCGGCTGTGCGGTCACGTGACGGCGGCCGTTGACCACGACCAGCGTACGGCTGGTGCCCAGACCGCGAAGGTCGAGCAGGTTCAGGCCCGAGGTGCCGATGAAGCGGGTCGAGTTCGCCTGGCTGTAGGTCGTACGCAGCGCCGGCAGCTGGTTGAGCGAGTCACCCAGGTTCAGGTTGCCGGTCGAGGTCAGCAGTTCGGCGGTGACCGACGTGACGGGGGTCGGCGAGTCCAGGTTGGGACGGGCCAGACGTGAACCGGTGACGATGACGTCGCCCGCAGCCTGTTCGCTACGCTCGGCAACGTTGGGATCGGTCGCGGCATCCTCTTGCGGCTGCGTCGCGGTGGTGCCCGAGGCGGCGGTCTGCGCGAACGCGGCGACCGGCATCAGGACCAGAGTGCTGGCCAGCGCAGAGGCTCCCAGCAGGGTACGCATATTCATTCTTTACCCCCATTATGACGGATCGTTCATGTCCGTTCATCGCAGGGAAAGAAATTTCCGCTCGGAAAACAAGCGCCGTTGCAACGCTTTCTAAAAATTGCGTCACCATAGTTGCAGGGATGTGACAGCTTCGACACATCCCTGCAATCTAACCGTTAACCGCGAAATTTTCGAAAAGTGGCGTGTTTATCGCTCAACACACGTTTAGCGTTCGAGGCACATGGCGATGCCCATGCCGCCGCCGATGCACAAAGTCGCCAGGCCCTTCTTCGCGTCACGCTTCTGCATTTCATAGATCAGGGTCGTCAGCACGCGCGCGCCGCTGGCGCCGATCGGGTGGCCCAGTGCGATCGCGCCGCCATTGACGTTGACCTTCTCCGGATCGAGGCCCAGTTCCTTGCCGACCGACAGGGCCTGCGCCGCGAACGCTTCATTCGCTTCGATCAGGTCGAGGTCGCCGATGGTCCAGCCCGCCTTTTCCAGTGCGCGCTTGGTGGCGGGAACGGGGCCGATGCCCATCACCGACGGGTCGACACCGGCCGAGGCCCAGCTCTTGATCGTGGCGAGGATCGGCGTACCCCGCTTCTCGGCCTCCTCACGGCTCATCAGGACGATGGCGGCGGCGCCGTCGTTAAGGCCCGAGGCATTGGCGGCCGTGACCGTGCCGTCCTTCTTGAAGGCGGGGCGGACGCCCGACACGCTCTCGATCGTGGCACCGGCGCGGATATATTCGTCGTCGGCGACGACCGTCTCGCCCTTGCGGCCCTTGATGGTGACGGGCGCGATCTCGTCCTTGAAGCGGCCCTCGCCACGCGCCTTCTCCGCCAGGTTCTGCGAGCGGACGGCGAACCGGTCCTGCTCGTCGCGGGTCACCTGATACTGCTCGGCCAGGTTCTCGGCGGTGATGCCCATGTGATAGCCTGCAAAGGCGTCGGTCAGGCCGTCATGCACCATGGTGTCGACCATGGTCAGCGGACCCATCTTGGTGCCGCCGCGCATCGTCTGGGCATGGGGCGAGAGCGACATCGACTCCTGGCCGCCCGCCACCACGATGGTCGCATCGCCATTGGCGATCGCCTGCATCCCCAGCGCGACGGCGCGCAGGCCCGAGCCGCAGACCTGGTTGACGCCGTAAGCGGGGACTTCCTTGGGGATGCCCGCGGCCATCGACGCCTGGCGGGCCGGGTTCTGGCCCTGCGCGGCGGTCAGCACCTGGCCGAGGATCACTTCGGACACGTCTTCGCCCTTGATGCCCGCCTGTTCCAGCGCGGCGGTGATCGCCACCCGGCCGAGTTCATGCGCGGGCGTGGCGGCAAAGGCACCCAGGAAACTGCCCACGGGGGTACGCTTGGCGGCGGTAATGACGATCTCGGTCATGAAGGCTCCTCTTATGCAGGATCTATCTAGGTGTTGGGAGGGCGGTGATCCAGTCGGCGAGCGGCTGCCAGAGCTGTTGCTCCGCACGGCCGCCGACGACCATGCCGACATGGCCCGTACCCGCCGCTCGCCGGTCGGACAGGCCGATGGCGGTGGCGGCGGGAACGATCCGGTCGGCGGTGGCGATGAATTCGACGCTAGGGGCGTCGCATTGCGATGGTGTGACGGTCGCCCCGGCGACGCGCCATCGGCCCTGACCGGGGCGATCCTGGGCGATCAGTTCCTCGAACAATTCGCGGCCGAAGGCGTGGGGCAGGGGGGCGCCCTGGTTGGCCCAGTCCTCCAGCCGGATGAAGCGGCGTGCGGCCGCGCTGCGTGGATCGAGTTCCGCGAAGGCCGCATATTTGGCGATGGTCCGGCCTGGATCGAGCCGCCAGAAGCCCGCCTGCAACGCCTCCATGGGGACGAGGCCCAAAGCTTCGGAGGTCGGCTTGATCGCGGCCCATTGCGCCGCCATCGCGGCACGGGCTTCGTCGCCATAGCCGGTGAAGTGCCAGGGTGCGGCGATCGCGGCCAGCCCGGCGACCTTGCTGCGCGCCGCCGCGGCCATGGCGAGCGTGCCGCCCAGGCAATAGCCGACCAGCACCGGCGGCTGCGGGAACGTCGCGATCAGCGGCAGGAGGAAGCGTTCGACATGGCCGGCGACGTCGATGTCGCGGTCCTTCACGCCCGGCGTCCCCCAGTCGACGAGCCAGGGATGGAAACCCCGTCCGCGCAACCAGCGGATCAGCGAGCGGTCGCGCGCCATGTCGAGGATGGAGGGCGGGTTGATCAGCGAGGGGATGAACAGCACCGGCCGTCCTTCGCCTCCGGCGTCGCGCAATTTCACCCGGCCGCGCCGTCGCCGGACGGGCAGGGCGCGCATCGGTCGCTCGCGTCTGGCCTCCTGGAAACGGCGCAGTCCCGCCAGCGCGGCCTGTACCAGCTCGGGATTTTCCGCGGCCTCGCTGCGCAACATCGCCAGGAACAGCGGCAACGGGCGCGGACCATGTTGCGATGCGAAATCCATGACGTTAGGTTACACCAAAATCATAGAAGGCGGGGGTCCATGAAGAAGCAGGCGGCGGACGGCATCGTGATCGTCAAGAAATACGCGAACCGGCGGCTCTACAACACCGAAACCTCCTCCTACATCACGCTCGACCATCTGGCGGGCATGATCCGCGCGGGCCGGGATTTCAAAGTCGTCGACGCCAAGACCGACGAGGACATTACCCATAATGTCCTGACCCAGATCATCATGGAAGAGGAAAGCCGGGGCGAGACGATGCTGCCGGTCAATTTCCTGCGCCAGCTGATCTCGATGTACGGCGATTCGATGCAGGCGGTGGTGCCCGGCTATCTGGAGGCGTCGATGGACAGTTTTCGCCGCAACCAGGAGCAGTTCAAGTCGGCGGTCGAGGGCGCGTTCGCGAACACGCCGTTCGCCGACATGGCCAAGCGCAACCTGGCGATGTTCGAGGCCGCGACGCAGGGGTTCAACCCGGGCGCGGTGGCACCTGCGCCGGCTCCGACCGCTCCCGCCGCCAGCAAGGACGCCGAAATGGCCGCGCTGAAGGCCGAACTCGCGGCGTTGAAGGACAAGATCGAGAAGCTGGGCGAGTAATTCCCGTCTTCCGTTCAGCCTGAGTCCTTCGACTGGCTGGCAAGCCAGCCGCTCGGGATAAACTTCGGCGCATCGCGCCGAAGTCGAAGGCCATGCTGAGACGGTGACCGCAGGGCGCTCAATCCTCCCCGGCACGGGGAGGTGGCAGGGCGTCAGCCCTGACGGAGGGCGGCTTCCGCACAGGACATTCCTCGCGGAACGCCCCCTCCACCACCGCTTTGCGGCGGTCCCTCTCCCCGCGAGCGGGGAGGGCCGTTGCCCAGCCGCTCCGTTCGGGCGTGGCCTTCGACTTCGCTCAGGCTGAACGGAGGTTGTGGGCGGACCTTCATCCTTCCATTGAACCCGCAGCCCCCCACCTCCATATCGCCGCGCATGAGCGGGAATGAACACGCCATGCCCACCTGGCATGGCACGACGATTTGCTCGGTGCGCCGTGGCGGCCGGGTGGTGGTGGCCGGGGACGGTCAGGTTTCGATGGGCCAGACGGTCATGAAGCCCAACGCACGCAAGGTCCGGCGGCTGGGCGACGGCTCGGTCATCGGCGGCTTTGCGGGCGCGACGGCGGATGCCTTCACCCTGTTTGAGCGGCTGGAGGCCAAGCTGGAGCGGCACAACGGCCAGCTGCTGCGCGCGGCGGTCGAGCTGGCCAAGGACTGGCGGACCGACAAGTTCCTGCGCAACCTGGAGGCGATGATGATCGTCGCCGACAAGGATGTGACGCTGATCCTGACCGGCAACGGCGACGTGCTGGAGCCCGAGAACGGCATCTGCGCGATCGGGTCGGGCGGCAATTACGCGCTCGCGGCGGCGCGGGCGCTCGTCGACTATGAACAGGATGCCGAGACGATCGCGCGCAAGGCGATGGCGATCGCCGCCGATGTCTGTGTCTACACCAATGACCGCGTCACGCTCGAAGCCATCGACGGCGCGCTGTAAGTCAGGACTTCCATGAACGACCAGCTGACCCCCAAGGCGATCGTCGCCGCGCTCGACGCGCACATCATCGGCCAGGCCGACGCCAAGCGCGCCGTCGCCGTCGCGATGCGCAACCGCTGGCGTCGCCAGCGGCTGGGCGCGGACCTGCGCGACGAGGTGACGCCCAAGAACATCCTGATGATCGGCCCCACCGGCTGCGGCAAGACCGAGATCAGCCGCCGCTTGGCCAAGCTGGCCGACGCCCCCTTCGTCAAGGTCGAGGCGACGAAATTCACCGAGGTCGGCTATGTCGGCCGCGACGTCGAGCAGATCGCGCGTGATCTGGTCGAAGAGGCGATCCGGCTGGAAAAGGAACGCCGCCGCGTCGCGGTGAAGGACAAGGCGGAAGAGGCGGCGATGAACCGCCTGCTCGACGCTTTGGTCGGCAAGGATTCGAGCCAGGCGACGCGCGAGGCCTTCCGCCAGCGCTTCCGCGACGGCCATCTCGACCAGACCGAGATCGAGATCGAGCTGGAACAGGCCCAGGCCGCGCCGTTCGAGATTCCCGGTGCGGCACCGCAGATGATCAACCTGTCCGAGATGATGGGCAAGGCGTTTGGCGGCCAGCCGCTCAAGCGTCGCAAGCTGACCGTCTCGGCCGCCTGGACCAAGCTGGTCGAGGAAGAGGCCGACAAGCGGCTCGATCAGGATGAGGTCAGCCGCGCCGCGCTCGCCGATGCCGAGGCGAACGGGATCGTCTTCCTCGATGAGATCGACAAGATCGCGGTGTCGGACGTGCGTGGTGGTTCGGTCAGCCGGGAAGGCGTGCAGCGCGACCTGCTGCCGCTGATCGAGGGGACGACGGTCGCCACCAAATACGGCCCGATGAAGACGGACCATATCCTGTTCATCGCGTCCGGCGCCTTCCACGTCGCCAAGCCGTCCGACCTGCTGCCCGAGCTTCAGGGACGCCTGCCGATCCGGGTCGAGCTGAAGGCGCTGACCGAGGGGGATTTCGTCGCGATCCTCTCGGATACCAAGGCGTCGCTGCCCGCGCAGTACAAGGCGCTGATCGGCACCGAGGGGGTCGAGATTTCGTTCACCGAGGACGGCATCGCCGCGATCGCGCGGATCGCCGCGGAAGTGAACGGCCAGGTCGAGAATATCGGTGCGCGGCGGCTCCAGACGGTGATGGAGAAGCTGTTGGAGGAGATCAGCTTCGAGGCGGAGGACCGTCAGGGTTCGACGCTGACCGTCGATGCGGCTTATGTCGACAAGCAACTGTCGGCGGTGGCGCGGAATACGGATTTGAGTCGGTTCGTTCTGTGATCGGGGTGGGGGCTCGGTGAGACACCGTAGCCCTCCCCCATCCCCTCCCGCAGGCGGAAGGGGCGTGCCCGGATCGAAACGCAGGAATAGATTCACAACATTTGGTCTTGCCGCTCCCCTCCCGCAAGCGGGAGGGGATGGGGGAGGGCAGGCCCCAAACGAAAACGCCTATTTCTTTACTCGATCATACGGCACGAACCCGTCGAAGAAACACCATTGCGACGGGATCGACAAACCCGGCTGCACGACGCGGAACCGATCGTTGCGACAGACCTGGGAGCCCCAGCGCTCGATCATCAGCGTGTTGAACGGCTGAATCCCGGCGCACTGGCCACGCACCTTGGCGCGCCAGATGCGGCGCCCCGCATTGATGACGATCACGTCCTTGTCGGCGATCACCGGCCCCGACATGGTCGTACTGGTGTCGACGCACTGCGCCGGTGGACCCGCGACGCGTCCGGCAAAGGGGTCGGACTTGGCCGCCGACAGGGTCAGGGTCAGGCCCAGCGCGGGGGCGATGGTAGCCTTGCCGCGCATCAGCCTTGCTTCCGATAGGGGATGAACTCGCCGAAGCTGCAACTGCCGGTGAAGAAGCCGGAGGTGCGGTCGACGGTCTGCGCGATGTCGCCCGAACACAGCTGGCCCGTGGTGGTGCGGGTCACGAAGATGTTGTTGCCCGAGCCGCCGACATCGCTGCACCCGCCCGCCGTCCGGCTGACATATTTCAGGCGCGGCGACACGGTATAGACCAGCGTCGGGCCATAGGAGCGGACCTGCTGGGTCCGATACTGGCTGATGCACTGGGTCGGCGCGCCGGGGGTCAGGCCGCGCAAGGCCTTGTCCAGGTCGGCGCGCTCGGTCTGGGCGCGCTGCTCGACCTGCGCCTTTTGCGCCGGGGTCAGCGTACAGCCTCCCACCGTGGCGATGGGGATCAGAACAGATAACAACGTCACGATACGCATCATTCCGTCTCCGTCAAAATGCCCCTGTAGCAATGGCTCAACCCTTGAACGCGTCCTTGGCTGCACGGCGTTCCGCCAGTTCCTCGGCATCGACCGAGCGGAGGAAGGGGTTGGTCGCCCGCTCCAGCGCGATGGTCGTCGGGATGGTCGGCTCGCCCTGTTCACGCATCGCGATGACATCGGCCAGCCGCTCGGCGATCGCTTCGTTCTCCGGCTCGGCGGCGGCGGCGAAGCGGGCGTTGGACAGGGTATATTCGTGCCCGCAATAGACGCGCGTGTCGCCGGGCAGCCCCGCGAAACGGCGCATATTGGCGTGCATCTGCGCCGCCGTCCCCTCGAACAACCGGCCGCATCCCATGGCGAACAGCGTGTCGCCGGTGAAGATCGTCGCGCGTTCCGCGAGGTGAAAGGCGATATGGCCCGCCGTATGGCCGGGCACCGACCAGATCGTCGCCACCGCATCGCCGACCGCGATCGTGTCTCCCTCGGCCAGCAGCGTGTCGAGCCCGTCGATCTTCCCCGCCTCCGCCGCCGGACCGGCGACACTGGCCCCTTGCGCCTTCAGCGCGGCGGCGCCGCCGACATGATCGGGATGCCAATGGGTCAGCCAGACCTGATCGATCGTCCAGCCGCGCGCGGCGGCGGCGGCCGCGACCGGCGCGGCCTCGCCCGGGTCGAGCGCGACGGTCCGGCCCGCATCATGGATCAGCCAGGCATAATTGTCGGAGAGGACGGGGACTCGGACGATTTCCATGGAAAGCCTCTTACCAGCTTCCGACATTGGGCATCGAGGCCCAGGGTTCGGCGGCAGGCAGCGCCCCGTCCTGCAACAGTTCGATCGAGATGCCGTCGGGCGTCTTGACGAAGGCCATATGCCCGTCGCGCGGGGGGCGGTTGATGGTGATGCCAGCGTCCATCAGCCGCTGACACGTCTCGTAGATATCATCGACGCGATAGGCGAGATGTCCGAAATTGCGCCCGCCGGTATAGATTTCAGGGTCCCAATTGTGGGTCAGTTCGACCTCGGCGCGGCCTTCATCGCCGGGGGCGGCGAGGAAGATCAGCGAGAAGCGGCCGCGTTCATTGTCCACCCGCCGGACCTCCTTGAGGCCCAGCAGTTCGAAGAAGCGGATGCTGGCGTCCAGGTCGCTGACGCGGATCATGGTGTGGAGATAACGCATCGGTTTTTCTGCCTGTTCAACGGGGCCGCTTGTACGGGACAGTCATGGTATCCCGGACCGGAAAGCAAGACCTTTACGTACGATAAGGGATTAGCGGGACGGGAATTGCGAGAGGGCCTTGGCGGTTTCGGCGCGGATCGGACTGTCCGGCGGGGAGAGGCGGGCGGCCTCGCTCCACGCCTTGCGCGCGCCCGCTTCGTCGCCCGCCACGGCCGCGATGTTGCCCGCCTCCAGCTGGACGCTGGCATCGTCGGCGGAGCGGGCCAGCGCCTGGGCGATGTCCTTTTGCGCACGCGGCAGGTCCTTCATCCGCCGCGCCAGCGTCGCCGACAGCAGCCAGGCGAGCGGATCGGCGGGCGCGTTGGTCAGCGCGGCGTCGAGGTCGACCCGCGCCGCGGCCATCTGCCCACCCGCCACCGAGGCGCGCGCCCGGTCGAGCTGCGCCTCGCCCAGCGCAAAGCCGCTCAACTCGCCCGCCGCCAGCGCGGCATCCAGCGCGGCGCGGGCATGGGTGGCGTCCCCGGCGGCCAGAAAGGCATTGCCCGCCTGTGCCCAGTAATTGGCGGCGCGCACGTCATGCGCGGTCTCGGCGGCGCGGGCGGCCTGTTCGAAGGCGCTGGCGGCGGCGCTCCAGCTCCGCTCGGTCGCAAAGGCCAGGCCCAGGCATTGCTGCGCAAAATAGTCGCCGCCCGCCAGCCGCCATTTGCCCGCCTCGACCTTGGCGGCGGCGGGATCGCGATCGGCCAGCGACACGCAGCGCTGATACCGAGCCTCGCGCGGGTCGGTGGGCAGGGGCGGCGTCCTGGCGGGGGCGGACTGGACGGCGGCGGCGAGCGCCAGGGAGAGCAGGATCATAGGCGGTGCAACACGTCCTCGACGGCCCGGATCAGCAGCGCGATGTCGGGTTCGCGCGACAGCCGGTGGTCCCCGTCCTTGATCAAGACAGTCTGCACATCGGCTGAACGGAACAGCTGCGCCAGATGGGTGGTCCGCTGCCAGGGCACATCGGGGTCGGCCATGCCCTGCAGCAGCCGTACCGGCCCTTCGAACGCGATGGGACCGAAGGTCAACCGGCTGGCCTCGCCCGACGACCAGAAGCGGCGCGTATAGACGGTGGGGGCGGGGCCGTACGGGTTGGGTCGCTCCAGCCGCCCGGCCTGGAGGATCGTCATCTTTTCCTCCTCGGAAAAGCCCCAGTCGGTGAAGTCGGGCGCGGGCGCGATGCCGACCAGCGCCTTGACCCGATCCGGCCGCGCGGCGGCGGCAAGCAGCATCAGCCAGCCGCCCATCGACGACCCGACCAGCACCGCCGGTCCCTTCACCACATCGTCGAGCATCGCGAACACATCGTCGCGCCAGTCGGCCAGCGACTGATCCTCGAACGCGCCCGGCGACTCGCCGCAGCCGCCATAGTCGAAGCGCAGGAATGCCCGGCCGTTCGCCTTGGCCCATGCCTCCAGCGCAAGGGCCTTCGACCCCTGCATGTCCGAGGCATAGCCGGGCAGGAAGACGATCGCGGGGCCGCTCCCCGGCGTCCAGTGATGGGCGAGCTTGGGGCGAGGAGTGTCGGTCATGACCGGGATTTAGGGTGCGAGGGAGGGAATGGAAACCCGGTGGCGCAATCTCCCGCGCTCCCATTCCACCCTCCGTTCAGCCTGAGCGTAGTCGAAGGCCACGCTAAGGCATCTCCAAGCAACCCCGTGGAGAGGTCATCCCTTGGCCTTCGACTTCGCTCAGGCTGAACGGAGGGTAGGGCACGCTGGGCGGGGCCAAAACAGACCGGCTTCATCCCATTCCTCCCCTTGCAGGGGAGGTGGCAGGGCGCAGCCCTGACGGAGGGGGCCGCTCGCGATAGGCGCCCCCTCAGATCACATATTCCACGCTCTTCATCTGCGTCTGCGCGGCCTGCTTCTTGCGCCGCTTGGCCACCATCTCGGCATGGAGCCGCGCCACGGTGTCGCTGCCCTTCGTGGTGCATAGCCCGGGCACCACCGCATGGACGATCGCGCCCAGCCCGCCCAGGATCATGATCCCCCCGAACCGCGCCGCGACGCCGAAATGCTCGACATAGCTTTCGCCAACGCTTTCGGGATGCTCGGTAAACAGGCGACGGAACATGGTCAGCGCTCTCCTATGGCCGTTCGTCGATCCTATCACGGCGATGGGAATTGACCAAATCAGGCTTTGGACGGGCTGACGAAAATGTCCTCGATCGCGCAACCGAACAGCTCGGCGATCCTGAAGGCGAGGGGGAGCGAGGGATCATAGCGTCCGGTCTCGATCGCGTTGACGCTCTGGCGGCTGACCTCCAACTGCTGGGCCAGGTCCTGCTGGCTCCAGCCGCGCTCGGCGCGCAGGGTGCGGAGGTGGTTGTTCACGCTCTCGCCCGCCAATATTCCCGTATGGCGTTGGCCATCACGCAGAACCCCAATCCACTGAACCAGAGGGTCGCGGCCCAATAGCCCTGCATATGGGCAACCAATCCAAAGCCTTCCAGAAATCCCCATGCGGTGGTGAACGACAAGGTGATGCCGGTGGCGATCAGGGAATGCCGTACGAACTGCATGCGAATATATTCGTCGCGCATCTCCACCATCAGTCGCCCGATGACGACGAACACCCCCATGATCGGCAGCGCGGGGAGGATGGCGACGAGATAGGCCAGCGCCCCGGTCGGCGGCGCATGGCGAAACCACATATTCGCGCCGATCAGCGCAACGCCGTACAGCGTCATCGTCACGAACAGGCGGCGGGTATAGCGCTTCATTTCCGGCGGCATGGGCATGGCAGACCTCCCTCAGATGTGAAGGAGGCTTTACATGGAAAGCTCGCTTTACGTCAAGCGTCCTTTACGTGGCTGCGAGCTGCGCCACCATGTCCTGCGCCAACAGGCTGAGCGTGTCGTCACGTGCGCCCATCACCACGATCCGGTCGCCCGCTCGCGCCTCGGCCACCAGCATCGCCGTCGCCTCGGCACGGTCGGCGATGTGGCGGGCGTCGACGCCGCGCGTACGCAGGTCGGCGACGATGTCGGCGCTGGTCACCTCGCGCGTGACGGTGCCGCCAAAATAGGCCGGGTCGGGCAGGACCAGCACGTCGTCCGGCTTCATCCGCGTGGCGATGCTGTCGACCAGCTCGGTCCGCATGACCTTCAGCGGGCCATAGCCGTGCGGCTGGAACAGGATCAGCAAGCGGCCGGGAAAGGCATGGAGCGTGTCGAGCGTCGCGGCGATCTTGTCGGGGTTGTGGCCGAAATCATCGATGACGGTCACGCCGTTCGCCTCGCCGACCTTTTCGAAGCGGCGCTTCAGGCCGGTGAACCGCTCGATCGCGCGGATCGCATCGATCAGGGGTACGCCCGCCGCGACGCTCGCCCCGATCGCGGCCAGCGCGTTGGAGACATTGTGGCGGCCCGGCACCGACAGCCGGACATGATAGCCCGCACCCCCGGTGATCAGGTCGAACGAAATCGCAAACGGCTCGGGCTTCAGCGCCTCGGCCACCAGATCGCCCGCGCCCTCGACCGCGAAGGTGGTAAGGTCGGGGATGTCGGCCAGCAGCGCCGCCGTCTCGGCATCGCCCGCATTGGCGACGACATGGCGCGCCCGGGCCGCGAAGCCGCCGAACAGGTCGCGCAATTCCTCCAGCGACTTGTGGTCGAGGCTGACATTGTTCAGCACCGCGATCGCCGGGTTGTAGAGCGCGATCGAGCCGTCACTTTCGTCCACCTCGCTGACGAACGCCGCGCCGTGGCCGACCAGCGCGCTGGCAAAGGGGCTGTCGGGCGAGACGAAGTCCTTCATCACCGCGCCGTTCATCGCGGTCGGGTCGCGGCCGGTTTCGTGCAGGATGAAGGCGATCATGCCGGTGACGGTCGACTTGCCGCTGGTGCCTGCGACGCCGATGGGGAGCTGGCTGTCGTTGAACAGGCTGGCGAGCATCTGGGCGCGGGTCGCACGGGCGCAGCCCCGCCGGTTGGCGGCGATAATGTCGGGCACCGTCTCCTCGACCGCCGCCGAGGCGATGACGAGTTGGTCGGCGGACACCACGCCAGACCCGTCCTGCGGATAGAGCGCGATCCCGGCGGCGCGCAGCGCGTCGAACTTGGCCGCAACGCGCCCCTGGTCTAGCCCCCGGTCGGAGCCCGCCACCGTCTGCCCGCGCGCACGCAGGATCATGGCCAGCGGCATCATCCCCGATCCGCCGATGCCCACCAGAAAACAGGAATTGCCGTTGGTCATGGGGCCACGCTATCGGCGAGTTGGCGGCACAGGGCAATGCCCGGCCGGACGGGCCGCCAAGGGGACACGCCAGAATGAAGATCGGAATCCTCGCCCCCGCCAGCATCGGCAACCCCGCCGCCGAAGCCCCGGTCAGCGCCTTCGCCGCGATCGCGTACCCGGACGTCGACCTGATCTTCCACCCGCAATGCTATGAGCAGGACGGGCATTTCGCCGGGTCCGACGAACGCCGCGCCTCGGCCTTTCTGGAATTCGCCAACGATCCCGGCATCGACGCCATCTGGTTCCTGCGCGGCGGCTATGGGTCGAACCGCATATTGTCGCGCGTTATGCCGAACCTGAACGCGGCGGCGGGGCACAAGACCTATATCGGCTATTCCGACCTCGGCTTCGTACTGGCCGCGCTCTATGCCCGGCGGATCGGACGGCCGGTACATGGACCGATGGCCAGCGATATCCGCCGCCAGCATGGTGACGCGACGGTGGCGCGCTCGCTCGGCTGGCTGACGAGCGGCGACCGGCAGGGGCTGGAGCCGGGCCTCGATGGCCGTCCGGCGGCGGCGTTCAACCTGTCGATCCTGTCCGCGCTGATCGGCACGCCCTGGCTGCCCGACCTGACCGACCATGTGCTGATCGTCGAGGAAGTGTCCGAGCATCTCTATGCGGTCGACCGAATGCTCTTCACCATGGCCAATGCCACCCAGCTGAAGGGCGTGGCGGGCGTCCGCCTGGGCGCGGTCAGCAACATCCAGCCCAACGAGCCCGAATGGGGCGAGACGCTGGAATATATGATTCAGCGCTGGTGCGCCGAGATGGGCGTGCCCTATCTCGGGCGGGCGCGCATCGGGCATACCCAGGACAATCATCTGGTGCCGTTCGGGATCGCGTGAGGGGAGAAAGACGATGAAAACATGGACGCTTGGCCTGTGCGTCGCACTGACCGCAACGGCCGCGGCGGCGCAGACAAACCCGCCCTCGCAAATTCTCGTTTCCGCCACCGGCACCGCACAGGCGCCGCCAGATCGGGCGACCATCAGCTATGTCGTGCGCGGCGAGGGGGCAACGTCCGACGAGGCGACCGCCAAGCTGCGCGATCAGGCCAGGGCCATTCGGATCGGCGCGGAGCAGGTGGTGCGCGGTGCGATGGACCTGCAAACCTCGGATTTCAGGATCGAGCCGGTACGGTCGCGCGAGTGTAACAGCGGCTATGGACAGGTCCAGCTGTCGACGGGGGCCTGTGCCATCCAGGGCTATGTGGCGACCATGCCGGTGCGTATCGATACGTCGCGCATCGCCGATGCGGGAACGCTGGTCGGCGTGATCGGCCGCCTCGGAGGACTGCAGCCCCAGCTCCAGAATTACTGGCTGAGCAATTCGGAACCCGTGCGGCAGAAGGCGATGCGCGCCGCGCTCGCCGGCGCCAGGGCACAGGCACAGCTGATTGCCGAGGGATCGGGGCAGAAGCTGGGGCCGCTGTTGCGGGTGCAGGACAGCAATTACCGCGAGATCGCCATCGAGATGCCCGAGGGCGCATCGGTCAGGGCATCCTCCGCACCACCCGCACCGCCACCTCCACCACCGCCGCCGCCACCAATTCGTATCGACCTGTCACCTCCGCCCATCGACATGAAGGTCACGTTGATGGCCGCCTATGCCATCGATCAATAAGGTTGACGCTTCGGTTCAGAACCTTGCGGCGGCGGTGGGGTCGGACCACCGCCGCCTTTTTTTCGGGCAGGTGCCTTGTTTTGAAAAATTTTTGTGAAGCAAGGTGTTAACCAATTCCGCCTAGCCGTGGGGCATGGAAATGCGCAAGATCTGCACCGGATGCCGCGACGGTATCGATTTCGACATCCCGTTCACGATGGCATTCCAGCCGATCGTCGACACCATGACCGGCCGCCCCTTCGCCTATGAGGCCCTGATCCGGGGACCCGAGGGGGAGGGTGCGTATAGCGTGCTGTCGCAGGTGACCGAGGCGAACCGTTATTCCTTCGACCAGGCGTGCCGGGTGAAGGCGATCGAGACCGCGATGGCGGCCGGGATCATGGCCGGCGACGCACGCCTGTCGATCAACTTCCTGCCCAACGCCGTCTATTCGCCGATGGCCTGTATCCAGCTGACCCTGCGCACCGCCCAGGCGCAGGGACTGCCGGTCGACCGGCTGATCTTCGAGTTCACCGAGAATGAGCAGATGGGATCGCCCGAACATGTCGCGAGCATCATCGACTCCTACAAGCAGATCGGCTTTTCGGTCGCGATCGACGATTTCGGGGCGGGCCATTCGGGGCTCGGTCGTCTGGTCCGATTCCGGCCCGACGAGGTGAAGCTGGACATGGAACTGGTCCGCGACATCGACACCGATCCCCGCCGCCGCGCCATCGTGCGCGCCATGGTCGGCCTGTGCGCCGAACTCGACACGCTGGTGATCGCCGAGGGGATCGAAACGGCGGCCGAGGCGGCGGCGCTCAACGAACTGGGCGTGCGCTATCACCAGGGTTACTGGTATGCGCGACCCGAAATGGGGGTTCTGCCAGCAGTACAGGGCCACGCCTGAGCCACCCCATATACCTGACGGGGATTCTTCCCTATAGAGCCCCTCGCGCCGGGTTCCGCTGGCGCATCACCAGCCCTTATCGAAGAGAGTATCCATGTCCGCGATGTTCCGTATCACGCTGCCCGACGGTTCCGTCCGTGAGGTCGCGCCCGGAACTACCCCCGCGGACATCGCCGCCGCGATCGGTCCGGGCCTGGCCAAGGCGGCGATCGCCGCGCGCGTCGATGGCGAGTTGCGCGACATCATGCGCCCGTTCGAGGGCGACTCTGCGCTGGCGCTGGTGACGGCGAAGGACGAGGCCGACGCGCTCGAACTCGCCCGCCACGACTATGCGCATGTCCTGGCCGAGGCGGTGCAGGCGCTGTTCCCGGGCACGCAGATCACCTTCGGCCCCGCCACCGATGACGGCTTCTATTACGACTTCGCGCCGAAGGATCGCCCCTTCACCGAGGAAGACCTGCCCGCGATCGAAGCCGAGATGCGCAAGATCATCGCCAAGGACGAGCCGCTGATCCGCGAGGTCTGGACCCGCGAACAGCTGATCGAACGCTGGACCCAGCAGGGCGAGAGCTTCAAGGCGCAGTGGGCCGCCGAACTGCCCGATGACGAGGAACTGACCGTCTATCGTGCGGGCAAGGGCGAGGATGCCTGGCTCGACATGTGCCGGGGGCCGCATCTCGCCTCGACCGGCAAGCTTGATCCCAATGCCTTCAAGCTGACCCGCGTGTCGGGTGCCTATTGGCGCGGCGACCAGAAGAACGCGATGCTCAGCCGCATCTACGGCACCGGCTGGCTGAACAAGAAGCAGCTGGCCGAGCATCTGACCCGGCTGGAGGAAGCCGCCAAGCGCGACCATCGCAAGCTGGGCAACGAGATGGACCTGTTCCACCTCCAGCAGGAGGCGCACGGCTCGGTCTTCTGGCACCCCAAGGGCTATCGCATCTGGCGCGAGCTGGAGGCCTATATGCGCCGCGCGATCGACGCGGGCGGCTATCGCGAGGTCAAGACCCCGCAGGTGATGGACGCGCGCCAGTGGGAGCAGTCGGGCCATTGGGGCAAGTATCGCGAAAACATGTTCGTGATCCCCGACGAGGTGCCCAATGTCGAGGACGAAGGCCCGCTGGTGTCGGACGATGCGCAGTGGATGGCGCTGAAGCCGATGAACTGTCCGGCGCACGTCCTGATCTTCCGCCAGGGGATTAAGTCCTATCGCGACCTGCCGCTGCGCTTCTATGAAAATGGCTGCTGCCACCGCAACGAGCCGCACGGCGCGCTGCATGGCCTGATGCGCGTGCGCCAATTCACGCAGGACGACGCGCATATCTTCTGCCGCGAGGACCAGATCGTCGAGGAGGTTCGCGCCTTCTGCGAACTGGCGGACCGGATCTACAAGGATTTCGGCTTCACCTATTCGATCAAGCTGGCGCTGCGCCCCGAAAAGCGTTTCGGCACCGAAGAGATGTGGGACATGGCCGAAACCGAGCTGCGCGACGCGGTCGTGCGCGCGGGGCTGGCCACCGAAGCCTATGGCTGGGAAGAGCTGCCGGGCGAGGGGGCTTTCTATGCGCCCAAGCTGGAGTGGCACCTAACCGACGCGATCGGCCGGACGTGGCAGGTCGGCACCATCCAGTCGGACCGGGTCCTGCCCGAACGACTCGACGCGTCGTACATCGGCGAGGATGGCGAGCGGCATCGCCCGATCATGCTCCACCGCGCGATCTTCGGCTCCTATGAGCGGTTCATCGGCATCCTGATCGAACATTATGCGGGCCGCTTCCCGGTCTGGCTGGCACCCGTGCAGGCGGTGGTCGCGACCATCGTGTCGGACGCGGACGGTTATGCGGAAGAGGCGGCGGCCAAGCTGGCGGCGGCGGGCATCCGGGTCGAAACCGATCTGCGCAACGAGAAGATCAACTACAAGGTGCGCGAACACTCGGTCGCCAAGGTCCCCGTGCTGCTGGTCGTCGGCAAGCGCGAGGCCGAGGAAGGCAAGGTCGCCGTCCGTCGTCTGGGCAGCCAGGCGCAGGAGATCATGACGCTGGACGAGGCCATCGCGATACTGCGCGAGGAGGCGACACCGCCCGATCTGCGCGGCTGAAAAGCGCCGAAGTGACGACAAGGGCGGGACGTTTGTCTCGCCCTTTCAAATTTGTGCCCGATCGCCTATATTGAACGGGTAATTGCCACAGGAGAAATACCCATACGTCCTCCCATGATGCGCCGTCCGATGCAGGCGCCGCCGATGAACGGTCCTCGGTTCAACGAGTGGATTCAAAGCCCCAAGGTTCGCGTGATCGACCATGAGGGCGAGAATCTTGGCGTGATGTACACGCGCGAAGCGATGGCCCAGGCCCAGGAGCTGGGTCTCGACCTGGTCGAGGTCTCGCCCAACGCCGATCCGCCCGTCGCCAAGTTCCTCGATGTCGGCAAGTATAAGTACGAGGCGCAGAAAAAGGCGAACCTCGCCCGCAAGTCGCAGAAGACGCAGGAGATCAAGGAGATCAAGATGCGTCCGAACATCGACGACCATGATTACGACACCAAGATGAAGAAGGTGGTCGAGTTCATCGGCGAGGGCGACAAGGTCAAGGTGACCATGCGCTTCCGCGGCCGCGAGCTGAGTCATGGCCAGCTCGGCATGAACGTGCTCCAGCGCGTCGCCGAGCAGGTGGCCGAGGTCGCCAAGGTCGAAGCCTATCCGCGCATGGAAGGCCGCCAGATGCTGATGGTGCTGGCCCCGAAGTGATGCGCGGCGACTCGGGGGCTCCTCGGGTTGCGCGATGCTTTTGAAACCCCCGGTGGCCCGACGGGCCGCCGGGGGTTTTCGTTTTGGGATGGCCCAAAGGCTTTCGAGTGCCGGGCGGACGGCATCTCGGGATTCAGGACGGGTAATCCCGACCCCGTTCGACTTGTGCTTAGCCGCCCGCACGGGGCGTGCGCTTCGACTTCGCTCAGCGTGAACGGGCAATGGGGTATGGGGAGCACTGCCCCTCGCATCTCCCAACCTCCATCCTCCGTTCAGCCTGAGCGCAGTCGAAGGCCAAGCGAATCCCTATCCGCGAGTGCAGGGCGCGCTGGGAGGCGTGGGGAGACTCACCCCGGAATCGGCAGCGACGTGGTCGACTTGATCTCCGACAGCGCCACCGTCGAATTGATTTCCTGAACCCCCGGCAGTTTGGACAGCTTCTCAAAGAACAGCCGCTCATAGGATTCGATATCCGCCGCCACGATGCGCAGCATGAAGTCGACCGAGCCCATCAACACATGGCACTCCATCACCTCGGGAACCTCCCGGATCGCGGCGGTGAATTCGTCGAGATTGGCGCGGCCATGCGCGTTGAGCTTCACCTGTGCGAAGATCTGCGCCTTCAGTCCGACCTTGGCACGGTCGACCAGCGCGACCCGGCGCTTGATGATCCCGTCGCGCTCCAGCCGGTCGATCCGCCGCCAGCAGGGCGAGGCCGACAGGCCAACGGCCTCGGCAATGGCGGCGGTGGAGAGACTGGCATCCTCTTGCAGCAAGGCAAGGATACGCCGTTCCCAGATATCGAGTTCGTGAGGCATTCTATCCTCTGATTACTATTTATCGGGTCATATTATCCGATAAATCGTCATTCGCCTAACCAATCGGATCAGTTTCGCCTGCCGCGCCGGGCTATTCCGGTGCCAGAGAAAGTTCAGGGATATGACCGATGCTGCACCCAGCCCAAGACCGACAGAGCCTGCCGCCTGAAGAGGTGGTGACGTTTCACGACAAGGACAGCGGGGCGAGCGGCGTCATCGTGCTGCACTCGACCACGCTCGGCCCGGCGGCGGGCGGGTGCCGGTTGTGGCATTATGCCGATGACCGCAGCGCGACGGTCGATGCGCTGCGCCTGGCCGAGGGCATGGCGTTGAAGAATGCGCTGGCCGATCTGCCCTTTGGTGGCGGCAAGGCGGTCATCCGCCTGCCCCGGGGGGCGTTCGACCGCGCCGCGTTGTTCCAGGCCTTTGGGCGTCAGGTCGCCGAATTGAAGGGCCGCTATGTCACCGCCGAGGATGTCGGGACGAGCGTGGCGGATATGGCAGAGGTCGCCACGCGCACCTGCCATGTCGCGGGGCTGCCCGTCTCCGGCCAGAAGCCCGGCGGCGATCCCTCGCCCTGGACGGCGCTGGGGGTGGTTCAGGCCATGCGCGTCGCGGTGCGTCAGCGGCTTGGCGCGGAACTGTCCGATGTGACGGTCGGCGTTCAGGGGCTGGGCCATGTCGGCTATGCGCTGTGCGAACTGCTTCACGAACAAGGGGCCAGGCTGATCGTCGCGGAGCCGCGGAGCGAGGTGGCTGCGCGAGCGGCCGACCGGTTCGGCGCGATGGTCATGACCAGCCGGGCGCTGCTGTCCGCGCGCGTCGACGTGCTGGCCCCCTGTGCCCTGGGCGGGGTGCTGGACGCCGATACGGTCGCCCAGCTGCGCGCGAGCGTGGTCTGCGGGGCGGCCAACAACCAGCTGGCAAGCGAGGACATGGCCGAACGGCTGGCCGCGCGGGATATCCTCTATGCCCCGGACTTCCTGGCGAATGCGGGTGGGATCATCAACGTGGCTGGCGAATATCTGGGCTGGCGCACGGCCGAGGTGCGACGGCGCGTCGTGGCCGTTGGGCGCAAGATGGGGGCGGTGCTGGCGCTGGCCGAACAGAACGGCATCACGCCGGATGAGGCGGCGCGTGCGATGGCGCTCGAGCGGATCGCGCAGGTGCCGCGGGTGCAGGCGGTAGCGGCTTGAGGGGGCGGCGGGGCTCATCCGGCCAACCCGGAAAGACACAGTATAAGCCCCGCCATTTCGTTCTCGCGTGCGCTTCGACTTCGCTCAGCGTGAACGGAGGTTGGGGATAGTGGCCGGGTGTGGGGCAGGTCTGCGCCGACCAATGTCAGCCCTGCTTCCAAACCCCCGTTCAGCCTGAGCGATGTCGAAGGCCAAGGGCTGACCCTCGCCAGGCTGCCACTACGGAGTGTGCACTTCGACAGCGCCCATTATGACGGAGGCCGCGCCTCTCAACGCGCCACCCCGGCGAAGGCCGGGATTTCGTTACAAGACGCTGCCTGCGTGCGCCCGATGGAATCCTCGGCCGTGCGGACATGAGGAGGATGCCCCCAAAAGCCGATACCCGCCTATCACGGGTTGCGTGGTTCCTCATCGCGCTTGCGCTGGGCGTTGACCGCGCGGTTTTCCCGCGCGCGCTGGACGAAGCAGCCGGTCGCACCGCCCGCGCCAACCGCCGAGCAGCTGCCGATGCTGTTCACGCCCGCACCCTCGTTCAGCGTCCCCGTCGCCCGGGCCGCCCAGCTCTCATTCTCGGGCGTGACCTGCAAGTCGCGCAGTTCCTTGGGTACGCGGAACTGTTCCTCCGCGCCGCGCCGGACGCAGACCACGATCTCGTTGCCCTGATTGTCGGTCGGGCAGCGTTCGTTGCCGAACAGGGTCAGCACGCCGTTGACGGGGGCGTTGCGCGACACTTCGCCGGGCACCTCGACCTTTTTGGGCGGAAGCGCGCCGGGGGCGGCGACCTGCTGCGCCAGCGCGGGGGCCGCGCCGACGCCGGCGATCGTCATCATGGCCAACATCTTGGCGGTCCAGGACCGGTTCGTCATCCTCTCTCTCCCGCTCGTGCCGTTCAGAGGCGCTTGGCCGCCGCGATCGCGACCTTGCAGCCCGCCCGGATCAGTCCGTACATCACCGGATAGGCGATCGCCTCTTCCGCGCCCGCGCCGATGGCATGCTCGCGATGTTCCAGTTCCTCGGCCTGGAAATCGGCGATGGCCTCCGACAATTCGGGGTCGCTATCGCCCAGCTGGTCGCGCTGTTCCTGATAATGTTTGTCGATCTCGGTCTCGACCGCCGCGGTGCAGGCCATCGCCGCCTTCGGTCCGATCGCCGCCGTGATCGCCCCCAGCGCGAAGCCTGCCTTGTCCCAGAAAGGCTGGAACAAAGTGGGCCGCACCCGCCGCTCGACGATCATGCGGTCGAAAAAGGCGCGGTGGCGCTCCTCCTGCTCGGCCATGTGATGGATCGCGCGCGCGAAGGGGTGCCGGTCGCCCAGCACCGCCAGCTGACCCGCATAGATACGGGTCGCGCCATATTCTCCGGCCTGGTCCACGCGGACCATCGCCTTCATCGGTTCGCGCCGGTCGCCCGGCATCCAGCGAAGCTGGCTCATCGCGCCTTCCTCATCAACAGCAGGATCGCCGCCGTACCGCCCAGCGAGAAGATCGCGTTGAACCCGGCGAGCGAAATCCCGCCCAGGGTCCATTGCGCCACATCGCAGCGGATGACCGGCGCCTTCAAAATCGCGTTCAGCCGGTCGGCGGCGCTCCCGCCCGTGAAATTCACCGTCGAGGTGCAGGCGGTGAAGCCCTGCCACCAGCCATATTCGACCCCGGCATGGGCGACACCGATCGCCCCCGACACTGCGATCAACAACGCGGCGAGTATGACAAGCGATCCCCGGACACTGCGCTGCGGCACGAAGAAGGCGAGGAGGGCGGGCACCAGCGCGGCATAATGCGGCCAGCGCTGCCAATGGCACATCTCGCACGGGAACAGGCCGCCGATCAGCTGGCTGCCCCAGGCCCCCGCCAGCAGGGCGGCGGGTAGCGCGAAGGCGATGATATTGGCCAGCCGCTCGTTTCGGGTGCGCGGGGTCGTCATCGTCACTTCACCGGCGGCTTGGTGGCGGCGGCAATCTGGGCCGGGCCGCCGAGACGCGCGATGGTCTTCAGCGCGTAATAGAGCTGGAAGTCCTCGATCCCCTGCTTCTTCAGCTGCTCGGGCGCCATCGTGAAGCGCGGATCGGTCTTGGTATCCTCCTCCAGGATCGCATTATCGGCCTTCACCTCGTTGATGAGGTGGCGGCGCAGATCGGCCTCGCGGAAGACGGGGCGCGTCTTGTAATCGGGATCGGAGATTTCGGGCACCTTGATGTCCGGCTCGATCCCGCCCTCCTGCACCGACCGGCCCGAGGGGGTGTAGTAGCGCGCGGTGGTCAGACGAAGGGCGGTTTCAGGGCCGAGCGGCAGCAGCGTCTGGACCGAGCCCTTGCCGAAGCTGCGCTCGCCCATAATGAGCGCACGGTGATGATCCTGCAGCGCGCCCGCGACGATCTCCGACGCCGACGCCGTGCCGGAGTTGGTCAGCACGATCACCGGCAGTCCATGCGCGTCGTCGCCGGGCTTGGCATAATAACGCTCGATATCCGACTTCTCGCGGCCGCGCTGCGATACGATCTCGCCATGATCGAGGAAGGCGTCCGACACCGCGATCGCCTGGGTCAGCAACCCGCCGCCATTGTCGCGCAGGTCGACGACATAGCCGAGCGGCCGGTGGCCGAGGGACTTGTCGATCGCCATGATCGCCGCGCGCGTGTCGGCGCCGGTATTCTCGGAGAAGGTGTTGATGTTGATATAGCCGACATCGCCGCGCACCTCCCACTTGACCGGGCGCTGGACGATGACCTCGCGGGTCAGGGTCAACTCGATCGGCTTGTCGCGGCCGGGGCGGACGATGGTCAGCTTGATCTTGGTGCCGGGCTTGCCCCGCATCTGGCCGATCGCCTCGTCCAGCGACTGACCATAGATCAGCTTGCCATCGATATGGGTGATGTAATCGCCCGACTTCACGCCCGCGCGGCCCGCCGGGGTATCTTCCTGCGGCGCAATGACCTTGATCGCGCCGTCCTCCATCGAGACGGTCAGGCCCAGGCCGCCATAATTGCCCTCGGTCTGGATCTTCAGATTGTCGAAGTCGAGCGCGTCGACATAGCTGCTATGCGGATCGAGCGCCGCCAGCATCCCCTGGATCGCGCCCTTGATCAGCGTGTCGTCGTCGACCTTATCGACATAATCGGCCTTGATCCGGTTATAGACGTCGAGGAACCGGTCGAACTGCCGCACGGTCGAACTGTCCACCGCCGCCATGGCAGAGGTCGTGATCGGCACCATGGCCAGCGCGCCGACAAGGGCAGTAGCAGTCAGAAGCGGACGTTTCGGCAGCGGAAGTCTGGAAAGCGGGCGGGGCATCGAGTGTCCTGGACCAGATAAGCGGACCGCCTGTGTAGCGGGAAGCCGGACGCAATCAAAGCGCAACCGTGCTGAACGGGGGGTGAGCGCGACCGATCCTTTGCAGGGGCAGCGCGCTTGCCAACCGGGCTGCTCCTAAGCGACAAAGCCCCATGCTGATCGCCCTTCTGTTCGCCGCGGCCGCGCCCGACTGCACCTATGATCGCGCTGCCATGATGGCCTTGCCTCAGCAGACGTTCGATCAGGAACCCGGCGGTTGGCGAAGCCTGTCGATGCGCGGTTGCGAGGCGGAGGCGGCGGACCTCATTCGGAATTGGCGCGAGAAGAACAAGCCTGAACGCCTTGCGAGCATCCTTTACTGGCACGAGGGCCAGCTACGCGCCAATCTAGGCCAGCGCGACGCGGCGATCACCCTGTTCGAAAAGTCGCGCAAGACCGTTGAAGACGACCATGGCATGGGTTGGAACCTCTATGTCGACGGCAGCATCGCATTTCTTCGGCGTGATCGCCCGGCGTTTGACAAATGGCATGCTGCACTGGCGGCACTACCCAAGCCGGAAGATTTCGATCCGCGCGGCCCCGATGAAAAGCCGATTGCCATCGCCTGGCCGATGAACTTGAACGTACTCGATGGCTTTGCCCGGTGCTGGGACAAGTCCTACAAAGAGGCCTATGGTATGTGTGCGATGCCGAACCGGATCATCAAGACGGGCGCTTGATCCATTCCCTTCGTTCGCCTCACCCCAGAAGCGCGGCAATATCCATCGGTCGTCCGTCGCGGCGCAGTTCGACCGTCACGCGTGGCTCGACGCCGCCTTGTCCCCGCCCCGCCCGGCCGAGCACTGCGCCCGCCCCGACGTGCTGGCCGGGCTTCACCGCGATGGCACCCAGCCCCGTCACCAGACTGGTCCAGCCGGTGCCGTGATTCAGGATAACGATCCCGCCATAGCCGCGAAACTTGCCCGCATAGCGGACCTCGCCGCCCGCGGGCGCGACGACGGGGGCATAGGGGACGGTCGACAGGGTAATGCCGCGCGCCCGCACGCCTGCGTCCGAAATCTCGCCGAAGCCGCTCGCGACCTTGCCCTGTACCGGCAGGCGATAGGTGCCCGGCGCGATCTCTGGTCCCATGACGCCTGCCCCGAGCGGGCGCGAGACCGCGCCAGGCAGCGCCAGCAGGTCGCCCGCTATCGCCTTTGCCTCGCCGCGTTCGGCCATGCGGTCGACGATGTCGCGAGCGGCTTCGCCCAGCGCCAGCGCACGATTGGACTCATCGATCGCGACCTGACCCAGCGCCTCGGCGCGGCCGCGATGGCTTGCCTCCAGACGGGCCAGCGCCTGGCGTTCGGATTCCAGCTTGGCGGTGGTCTCGGTCAGCGCGCGCGCCGCCACCGTCACCTGAGCGCGGACGCGACGGGTGGCGGCGAGTTCGGCGCGGACGGTGGCGGAACGCCGTGCGATGACGGGGGCGACGGTGGCGAAGACCGCGCGGACATGCGCCAGATCGGCGACCGAGCCGGGTTGCGCCACCGCCGCGACCGGGGGGCGCGCCGCCATGCTCTGCATCGCGGCCAGCAGATGCGCGAGCGGGGCCTGCGCCTTGGCCAGCTTCGCCTGTTGCTGCTCCAGCAATCCCGTGACCAGATCGACGCGCGCCCGCGCTGCCGTCACCTCCGCTTCGGCGGCCGCGACACGCGCCGCCATGGCGCGCTCCCTGGCCTGGACGATGGCGGCGGCGTTGCGTTCGAGCCCGGCCTGCTGCTCCAGCGCCTGGGCGCGCGCCTGCGCAGCCGCCGCGCCCGCGCGGGCATCGGCCAGACGGCGCTGGTCTCCGGCGATGTCGGTCGCGCCCAGCAGCGCCAGCGCCGCCAGCGCCAGCACGCCATGCCGCGGCGCCCCATCACGCAACACCGAGGTCAGCCTTGGCGGTGATAGGGGTGGTTGGCGAGGATGCTGGTCGCGCGGAAGAGTTGCTCGGCCAGCATCGCACGCGCCATCATGTGCGGCCAGGTCGCCCGGCCATAGGAGATGAGCAGGTCCGCGCGCGCCCGATCGGCATCCTCGAACCCGTCCGCCGCGCCGATCATGAAGCGGCACTCGCGCACACCATCGTCCCGCCAGCGCTCCAGCCGACGCGCGAAATCCATCGAAGACAGATTCTCGCCCTTCTCGTCCATCAGGACCAGACGCGCCTGTCCCTCCAGCGGCGGGACCTTGCCGCCGGTGTCGGGGAGTTCGGTCACCTTGGTCGGCCAGCCGATCCGCTTGATATAGCGGTCGACCAGCTCGGCCTCGGGCGAACGGCCGATCCGCCCGCGCGCGACGATATGCAGCAGCACGGGCGGACCTCTGCGTGGATCAGGGGTTGCGGTCGGCCGGGCTGGCTGGCGGGGTCGGCGCGTCGCCGAAGGCCCACATGCGCTCCAGATTGTAGAAGCTGCGGACCTCAGGCCGGAAGAGGTGGACGATGACGTCGTTCGCGTCGATCAGCACCCAGTCGGCGGTCGGCAGACCCTCGATCCGGACCGAGCGGCCGAACTCGGCCTTGATCTTCTCGGCGAGTTTCATCGCCATCGAGGCGACCTGCCGGGTCGAGCGACCGCTGGCGATCACCATGAAATCGGCAATCGACGATTTGCCCGCGAGCGGGATCGAGATCGTCTCCACCGCCTGGTCGTCATCCAGCGACGCGAGGATCAGGCGATGCAGCGCCTCCACCTCGGCGGGATCGGACGGACGCGGCGATTGCGGGGAAGTGGCCAAGTGAGCTCCTGTTCAGGGGACGTTCCGGCCCATATGCCGAAACCAGTCCGGATCGCGAGCCCGAAGGCTCGTGGCGGAAGTCGGGTCGGGGCGGAAGCGCAACAGCACGAAGGCCGGCAAACTCCACATCGTCCAGTTCTTCGCCTGGCCCGGACGCCTCTGGAAACGCCTGAACCAGCCCAGCGCGGGTGTCGCGTGGGCGGCGGCATTGTACCCCGGACGGCCGATAACCGCAATCGGGATCGCACGGGCAATATCACGCCACCCGCGCCAGCGATGAAACTGCTCCAGATTGTCCTCGCCCATCAGCCAGATGAACGCGTGGCCGGGGTAACGGCGCCGGATTTTGCGCACCGTGTCGAGCGTGTAGCGGGTGTGCAATTCCAGCTCGATCGCGCTGGCCCGGATCGGCGCGCGACGCGCCATTTTCCGGGCCGAGGCGAAGCGCGCCGCGAAGGGGGCCATGTCGCCGGCGCCGTCCTTCAGCGGATTGCCCGGCGATACCAGCCACCACACTTCGTCGAGGTCGAGCGCGCGCATCGCGTCCAGCGTGATGCGGCGATGCCCCTTGTGCGCGGGATTGAACGACCCGCCGAGCAGACCGATCTTCATCCCTGATTTTCGGCGCGGATCTGCCCGGTCCCGCGCCCGATCCATTTATAGGTGGTCAGCCCTTCCAGCGCGACCGGACCGCGTGCGTGCAGACGTCCGGTGGCGATGCCGATCTCCGCGCCCAGCCCGAACTCGCCGCCATCGGCGAACTGGGTCGAGGCGTTCCACAACACGATCGCACTGTCGACCTGGGCCAGGAAGCGCTCGGCGACGCTCCTATCCTCGGCGACGATCGCGTCGGTGTGATGCGATCCATGCGCGGCGATGTGGGCCATCGCCCCTTCCACGCCATCGACCAGCGCGACGCTGGCGATGGCATCCAGATATTCGGTATCCCAATCCTCGGCCGTGGCGGCCTCGAGTCCGGGGACGATCTCGCGGATGTCGGCATCCCCGCGCACCGTGCAGCCTGCGTCGACCAGCGTGGCGACCAGTTCGGCGGGGTGGCAATAGGCGCGGTCGATCAGCAGCGTCTCCATCGCCCCGCAAATGCCGGTGCGCCGCATCTTGGCATCGCGGACGATCCGTATGGCCATTTCATGATCGGCCGAGCCGTCGACATAGACATGGTTGATCCCGTCGAGATGCGCGAGCACCGGCACCTTCGCCTCGGCCTGCACCCGCGCGACCAGGCTCTTGCCGCCGCGCGGGATCAGCAGGTCGATCAGTCCGTCGGCGGCCAGCATCGCACCCACCGCCGCGCGGTCGGTGGTCGGCACCAGCTGCACCGCGTCCGCCGGTCCCCCCGCCGCCGTCCAGCCCCGGACGAAGGCGGCGTGCAGCGCGCGGTTGCTGTGGACCGCCTCCGACCCGCCGCGCAGGATCGCGGCATTGCCCGCCATGGCGCAGAGCGCGGCGGCGTCGACCGTGACGTTGGGGCGGCTTTCATAGACGATGCCGATCACCCCCACCGGCACCCGGACGCGCGACAGGTTCAGGCCGTTGGGCCGGGTGCGCTCGTCGATCCGCTGACCCACGGGATCGGGCAGGGCGGCCACCGCCTCGACCCCCGCGACGATGCCCGCAATCCGCGCCTCGTCCAGCGTCAGCCGGTCGAGCATCGCCGGGGACAGGCCGTTCGCCGCGCCCGCCGCCACGTCGCGCGCATTGGCCTCCAGCACCACCGGAGCCGCGTCGCGGATCGCGGCGGCGGCGGCGCGCAGGGCGTCGGCCTTCGCCTCGGTCGGCATCTGCGCCAGCGTGACGGCGGCGTTGCGGGCGCGCTGGCCCATTTCGGCGATCAGGGTGGGAATGTCGTTTCGGTCGGTCATGCGGGGGGCGGTATCATGCCGGGACGACACACCCAAGCATCGGAATCTTGCGCCCCTGCAAGGCGCGGTGGTCTGTGGGTCTTTGGGATCGAGATGACGTTTCATGAAAACAATGTGAGCCCCTCCCCTTCAGGGGAGGGGTTGGGGTGGGGCCTCGCCACATACCTCACGCTTGCGGAGGCGCCCCACCCCTGGCCCCTCCCCTGAAGGGGAGGGGGGCAAGCCGATCCCATCCCAATCTACGCCGCGATCTCCAGCGCTTCGCCCGCCGCCGCGCCGAGCAGCCTTTTCTCCAGCGTCTTCAACCGGCCGCTATTGGTGATCTGATCCCCGGTCAGGTCGGTCAGGTAGAAGACGTCGACCGCGCGCTCGCCATAGGTCGCGACATGCGCGGAGTGGATCGTCACCTTCGACTGGAACAGCGCATGGGCCAGCTGATTCAACAGCGCGGGTCGGTCGCGGGCATGGACCTCGACCACCGTGAATCGGTTCGAGGCGCGGTTGTCGATCAGGACATTGGGCGCGATGTGGAAGGCATCGGCCCGCGGTCGCGCATTGGGCTTGGCGACCAGCCGGTCGGCCAGCTTGCTGCGATTGGCGAGCGCATCCTCGATCGCGCGGCGCAGGCGGGACAGCTGGCCGGGATCGTCGAAGGGGCGGCCCAGCGGGTCCTGCACCAGGAAATTGTCGATCGCCATGCCGTCGCGCGTGGTGTGGATGCGCGCATCGATGATGTTGCCGCCCGCGACATGGATCGCGCCCGCGATGCGATAGAACAGGCCTGGATGATCTGCGGCATAGATGGACACCAAAGTCGCGCCGCGCTCGCCGTAAACCTGCGCGTCGATCGACAGCTGCGCATCGCCCGCCGCCGCCATCTGGCGGGCATTATGGGCCAGCACATCCTCGGGCTCGGCGATCCAATAGGCTTCGGGCAGCCGACGGACCAGCGCGGCGAACTGCGCCTCCGGCCAGCCCAGTATCTCCGCCAGCCGCGCCTGCTTGGCGGCGATGCGTTCGGTGCGGCCGCGCTGCTTGTGACCCAGGCGCAGCACCTCCTCGGCGGCGTCGTACAGGTCGGCGAGCAGCTGGCGCTTCCAGCCGTTCCACGTCCCCGGCCCGACCGCGCGGATATCGACGATGGTCAGCAGGAGGAGCAGGCGAAGCCGCTCGGGGCTCTGCACCGTCTCGCAGAAGTCGAGGATGGTCTTGAAGTCCGACAGGTCGCGCTTGAACGCGGTGGCGGACATCAACAGGTGCCAGCGGACCAGCCACGCCACCGTCTCGGTCTCGGCCTCGCTCAGGCCCAGGCGCGGGCAAAGCCGCTCGGCCACTTCGGCACCCAGGATCGAATGGTCGCCGCCGCGCCCCTTGGCGATGTCGTGGAGAAGGACGGCGACATAGAGGACGCGCCGCGACACGATCTGGCCGATGATCGCCGAGGCGACCGGATGCTCCTCGACCAGTTCCTGCCGCTCGATCCGGGCGAGCAGGCCGAGCGCGCGGATGGTGTGCTCGTCGACGGTGTAATGATGGTACATGTCGAACTGCATCTGTGCCACGACGCGCCCGAAATCGGGCATGAAGCGGCCGAAGACGCCCGCCTCGTTCATCCAGCGCAGCACCAGTTCGGGGTCATGGCGGCTGGTCAGCACGTCGAGGAACATCGCATTGGCGCGCGGATCGTTACGGATGTCGTCGGCCAGCTTGGCATCGCGTGAGGCGGCGCGCACCGCCAGTGGGTGGACCTCCAACTCGTAACGATCGGCGAGCTGGAAGATCTCGATCAGGCGGACCGGGTCTTCCTGGAAAAAGTCGTCGCGCGGCAAGGCGAGCCGTCCGCGATCCAGCACGAAGCCGTTCAACCGGCGCGGGCGCCGGCGGATGGTGGGCAGGCCGAAGCGATGGCCGCGCGCCGCGAACCGCTCGTCCAGATGCGCCAGGAACGCGCCGGTCAGCGCGCCGACCGTCTTCACCTGCAGGAAATAGAGCTGCATGAACCGCTCGACCTTGGCCTTGCCGGGGCGGTCGGAGAAACGCATCCGCTCGGCGATCTGGCGCTGCACGTCGAAGGTGAGGCGGTCCTCGGCGCGGCCGGTGATGGTGTGGAGGTGGCAGCGGACCGCCCACAGGAAATTGTCGGCGCGGTGGAACTGGCGATATTCCTCGCGGGTGAACAGGCCACGGTCGATCAGGTCGGCGGCGCGGTCGACGTCATAGACATATTTACCGATCCAGAAGAGCGCGTGCAGGTCGCGCAGGCCGCCCTTGCCCTCTTTGACGTTGGGTTCGACGACATAGCGGGTATCGCCCATCTTGCGATGGCGCAGGTCGCGCTCGGCCAGCTTGTCGGCGATGAACTGGCGGTGCGAATCGGTCTGGATTTCCGCCTTGAAGCGGCGCGACGCCTCGTCATACAGCGCCTGATCGCCGCACAGGAACCGCCCCTCCAAAAGGGCAGTGCGAACCGTCACATCGGCCTTGGCCTGGCGGATCATCTCGTCGATCGAGCGGCTGGAATGGCCGACCTTCAGCCCCAGGTCCCAGAGCGAATAGAGCATCGATTCGATGACCTGCTCGGCATGGGGCGTCTGCTTGAAGGGGGTGAGGAACCCGATATCGACGTCCGAATAGGGCGCCATCTCGCCCCGGCCATAGCCGCCGACCGCGATCAGGGTCAGCCGCTCGCCCGCCGTGGGGTTGCTCAAGGGGTAGAGCGTGTCGGTGGTGAAATCGAACAGCACCTTCAGCACCTGATCGGTCAGATACGCCTGCGCCGCCGCCGCCTCCAGCCCGCGCGAAGGATGGAGCGACAGCCGTCGCGCCACTTCCTGCCGTCCGGCATCGAGCGCGGCGCGCAGGACGGGGGTGACGAGCGTGCGGCCTTCCGGCCCTGTGATGCCCAGCGCCGCGACCTGTTCGGCGAGCGCGCGGCGATCGACGATGGCGCGGCGGTTGGGCAGGGATTCGAAACGGCTGTGCATCCGGCCTTCATAGGGGCTGGTGATGAACAAAAGGAGAGGGGGCCGACTCAATCCTTGCGAAGGCGCGCTTGTCCGTGACCGGCGGTGCGGGTAGCGCGGGAGCCCGTGAAGCGGGAGACGATCCGATGACGCGGTGGCAGGGCTTGGGCGGCATTCGGGCGGGGCTGTTCCTGCTGGTCTGGTTCTCCTGCGCCTGGTTCGGTTCGTGGGAGTTCAATCCCAACAACGCGACCCGCCTGTTCGCCGCGATCCGCATGGTCGAGAACGGCACCGCGACCATCGACCCGTTCGCGCCGCTGACCATCGACAAGGCGCAGTTCGGCGCGCACGCCTATCTCGACAAGGCGCCTGGCATGACGCTGATGGCGCTGCCCGCCGTGGCGCTGGCCGACCTGGTCACCGGCGACCGGGCCGAGCGCCATGTCCTGTCGACGGTCGATCCCGGTTTCGTCGATTATCTGAAGCTGCGCACCCGCGTCGCCGCCGCCACGGGCTCGGCGCTGCTGACCGCGATCGCGGCGGTGATGCTGTTCGACCTGGCGCTGGGCCTGAGCGGGCGCGCTGCGGCGGCGCTGTTCGCCGCGCTCGGCTATGCGCTGGGGACGCCGATCTGGGGCTATTCCACGACCCTGCTGGGCCATGCGAGCGTGGCGGCGCTGTTCGTCATCGCGCTGGTCGGCGTGGCGCGGGGCGGTGGACGCTGGCTGGCGGTGGCGGGGCTGGCGCTCGGCTGGGCGGTAGTGGTCGAATATCAGGCGGTTCTGGCGGGGTCGGTCATCGGGCTCTGGGCGCTGTGGCGAAATCGCGCGAACCCGAAGACGCTGGTGCCGTTCCTGGCGGCGGGGCTGGTCGGCCTGATCCCGTTGGTCGCCTATAATCTCTTTGCCTTCGGGACGCCGTTCCGCATCGGCTATTCGGGGGTGGTCGGGTTCGAGGGGATGAACCAGGGGCTGTTCGGACTGACCTTTCCCCGGATCGCGGTGCTTCGCGAAATCCTGATCGGTCCGACGCGTGGGATCGTCTGGGTCGCGCCGGTGCTGGTGCTGGCCCCGATCGGGCTGTGGCGGCTGGGCGAGGAGCGGGCGACACGCGGGCTGGCGCTGACCGCCGCCGGGGTCGCGATCGTCGCGTTGCTGGTCAACGCGGCCTATGTCTATTGGGATGGCGGCAACGCCACCGGCCCGCGTCATGCCATGCCGCTGGCGGGGGTGATGGCGCTGGGGCTGGCGCCGCTCTGGGTCATGGCGCGGCCCTTCTGGATGCGCGGCTTGCTCGCGCTGGTGCTGGCGGGTTCCATCGCGATCAACCTGACCATCGCCGCGGCCGAGATCTTCGCGCCGCCGACCTTCCGCCGGGCCTGGTGGCAGGCGGTGATGCAGCAGCGCTTCCTGGTGGGCGACCTGCGCACCATCCCCTCCGACTGGTGGGGATGGACGACATGGAATGGCCTGTACCTGTGGGCGGCGGTGGCGGTCCCGCTCGCTTTGTGGCTGGTTCAGTCCTGTGCGCGCTTCAGCCCGCGTACCCGGTGCCAGACATAAAGGCCGATCAGCACGACCAGCACGATCCCGATCGCCAGGTCGGCACGGTGGAAGAATGCCTTTACGCGGGGATCGGAGTCCCACTTCTCGCCCAGCTCGCGCCCGACGATGGCAAGGACGAGGCAGAAGGGCCAGCTGCCCAGAAAGGTGTAGAGGTGGAAGGGGACGAGCTTCATCCGGGCCACCCCCGCCGGAAAGGCGATGAAGGTGCGGATCACCGGCAGAAGCCGCCCGATCAGCACCGCGATCGAGCCATAGCGGGCGAAGAAGCGGTCGGCGGCGTCCAGTTCGCCCGGCCCGATCAGAAGGTATTTGCCCCAGCGCTCGGCGACCGGCCGCCCGCCGCGCTTGCCGATCTCATAGGCGACGATCGAGCCCAGATTGCAGCCCAGTGCGCCTGCGGTCGCGGCGAGATACAGGTTGAACTGGCCGGTCGACACCAGATAGCCCGCGAACGGCATGATGATCTCGGAAGGCAGCGGGATGCACGCGCTCTCGATCGCCATCAGCAGCATGATGCCCAGATAGCCACCGGTGGAAATGACCCAGATGGCGAAGCTCGCCAGCGCGGAAAGAATATGCTCGACCATGGGGGCAGCGACTTGCGCGATCGGGGGGCGGGGGTCAATCGGAACCGCATGCGGGGGCGGCCGGTTTGGGACGGCATGAAGACACTGACCCTGAACGACGGCCGCTCCATGCCCCAGCTGGGGCTCGGCACCTATCAGATCCCGGATTCGCAGGCGGCGCTCGTCGTGCGGCGTGGCCTCGATACCGGATACGGCCTGGTCGACACCGCCGCCATCTATGGCAATGAGCGGGGCGTGGGCGACGGATTCCGTGACGCCGATGCCTTCCTGACCACCAAGCTGTGGAACGACCGCCACCGCGATGCCGAGGCGGCGCTGGACGAGAGCCTGGCGCTGTTGGGTGTCGAGGCGGTCGACCTATACCTGATCCACTGGCCGGTTCCCGCCGAGGATGCCTATGTCGAGGCATGGCAGAGCCTGATCGGCTTGCGCGAGGCGGGCAAGGCGAAGTCGATCGGCGTGTCGAACTTCCTGCCCGAGCATCTCGACCGGATCATCGAGGCGACCGGCGTGGTCCCCGCCGTTAACCAGATCGAACTCCATCCCCGCTTCCAGCAGCGCGAGGCGCGGGCCTATCATGAGGCCAAGGGCATCGTGACCCAGAGCTGGAGCCCGTTGGGTCAGGGTGGCGAACTCCTGAAAATGCCCGAGATCGCGGGCATCGCGGACAAACATGGTCGCTCGACCGCGCAGGTCGTGCTCGCCTGGCACCTGGCGCATGGGCTGTCGGTGATCCCCAAGGCGGCGGATGCGGCGCATATGGCCGATAATTTCGCCGCCGCCGAGCTGGTGCTGGACGACGAGGACATGGCGGCGATCGACGCACTGGACGATGCGGACGGGCGAATCGGGCCGGACCCTCGCGAAATGTGAGGGGCGGTCAGGTCGCCTGAAAATACCCTGTCTGATCCACGAAGCCGCGGATGGCCGTCGCGTCGTCATAGGGGAGTTCGATCAGTCGCTTGATCGCCGCTCGTTTGTCATGTGCGGCATCGTAATGGCGCCGGGCGATCCGATAGCCGACGAAATAGCCCAGATCGCTGACGCCGAAGGGATTGGCGGCGCTGTTCCACAGCCAGTTGTCGTAATTGTCGCCCGTCATCTCGGTGACGAACCGTGCCTTGATGTCCGCCTCATGGGCGGGGCCATAGGCATAGAGCGGCAGGGCGGGCTTGCGGCCGGTAATCAGCTCCGCCACCAGCTCGGCGACGCCCTCGCGCAGCGATTGTTGCAGCAGATTGCCCTGCGTTTCCTGCTGCTGGGTATGGACATATTCGTGAATATTGTTCTGGGCGTTGTTGGCGAAGGGCCGCGACCGGAAAAAGGTGGCCAGCCGCGATCGCATCGGTTCGGGCAGTTCGGACACGTCGACCGTCTCATCGCCCAGGGCGAGTTCTGCCCCGATCAGGACCTTGTCGGCCACGGTCGTGCCGCCTGTCCGCAGGACCCCGATGGCGTAGGTGATCGAGGCGGGGCGCAGTTCGGGGTAGAGTCGGCGAAAATGCGCGACATCGTCCTTCAACGTCGCCACCGCCGCCGGGGACCGCCGGGTCAGCGGACGGACCGAGGCCCAGAATTTGGGCCAGCGAACGATGGCATCGACATATTGCTGGTCGGTATAGCGCCGCGCGGCCATGAGCGCGTGCAGGCCCGGCGTGCCCGGCACGATATAGAGGCTGCGGATCAGGCGAAGTCGCGCGGCAGGATCGCCCTCTGCGTTGATCGCGTCGACAGCGACCCAGAAGCGGGCGATGTCACTATCGACTACCGATGTCGGCGCGAGGGGCGGCGCGACGGTCACAGGTGCGGGGGCCGCCCCCGCCAAGGAAAATCCGCCCATCGCAGCCCATGCCACGGCAAAGAAATCAGCCCCCTTCATGCCCGCTCCCCCCGATCCGTACCCCTCAGGCATGGGTCGGGGGAGCGGGTTCGAAAGTCAAGCGACGGGAAAGATCGCTAACCCAAGGCTCCCGCCGCCAGCTTCAAATCCGCCACGAACCGCGCATATTCCGCCTCCTTCGCCGCTGGATCCGGCAGGCGGAGCAGATAGCTCGGATGGACGGTGATGAAGGCCATGCCGCCATCGGGCAGGGTCAGCGCCTTGCCACGTTCGCGCCCGATGGTCATGACCCTGCCGAACAGCGAGCGCGCCGCCGTCGCGCCCAGCGCCACCGTCACCTGCGGCTGGATCAGCAGGCGTTCCTGTTCGACCCACCAGCGGCACGCCTGGATTTCCCCGGCATTGGGCGAGCTGTGGATACGGCGCTTGCCGCGCGGCTCGAATTTGAAATGCTTGACCGCGTTGGTGACATAGGCCGTCGCCCGGTCGATTCCGGCTTCCGCCACCGCGCGGTCGAAGACCTGGCCTGCGGGGCCGACAAAGGGATGACCCGCCAGATCCTCCTGGTCGCCCGGCTGTTCGCCGACGAACATCAGCGCGGCATCGACCGGCCCCTCGCCGAACACCGTCTGCGTCGCAGGCGCGTGGAGCGGGCAGCGGGTGCAGGTCATCGCCTCGTCCCGGAGCGCCGCCCAAGCGCTTTGCGCATTGCCGCCGCGCCCGGTCCGCACATCCGTCCTGGCATTGGCAATCATACCCGTCTCCCGCGCCTGCGCGCCCGCGATCAATTCGGACACCAACGCGGTTTCCGGCATGTTTTTCCAGTATTTGCGCGGCATCTCCTTCAGCATCGCGCCGATCTTCACGCGGGCGGGATTGAAGATGCTGGCATAATAGGTCTTCCACACCGCCTCGGTCGGATCGCCCTCCGGCGCGTCCGCCTTGCTGGCGCCCGGACCTTCGCTGAGCGTCTTGCCGTCCCAGTGGAGGGAGGCCTCGGGCGTCAGGATCGACCAGCGCATCGTGGTGAAGCGGTTGACGAAGAACGCCGCATTGGCGCGCACGATGTGATGCTCGGGCTCGAACCAGGCGACATAGCGCGGGCCTTCGGCGTCCTCGGTCTCGCGGAAGCGCAGGAAGGCCCGCATCTTGTGGATGTCGCGCCGCACCGCCTTGGCCAGCCGGTCGAGACGGCGGATCAGCGGATCGGCCTGATCCTCGATCAGCCGGGGCTGGTGCCGCAATCTGTCGAGCGCGGTGTGGAGCAGCGCGAAACGTTCCGGATCATTGGACAGGATGACGCTGCGCGCGAGGTCGATGAATGCGCGGGATACGTTGAAGCGGGGGGTGGCGGTGGTCGGCGTGTCGGCGGCGGCCGCACCGAACAGGTCGGCGGGTTGGTCGCCGACCTGCCACACCACCTGGTCCGGGGGTACGCAGTCGGCGATCAACCCGCGCGCGGCGTCGCGCCAGGCGTCGAAGTCGTCGGGGGCGGGGAGGGTGATGATGCGCATGGCTACTCAATCCTCCCCGGTACGGTGAGGTGGCAGGCCGCAGGCCTGACGGAGGGGGCGTGCCGCACAGGTCATCCCTTGCGGCGCTCCCCCTCCACCATGCTTCGCATGGTCCCCCTCCCCTTGCAGGGGAGGATTAGGGCTCCCAGAAATCAATCCCGCTCGTCTCCGCCGGGCGGGTTGGCCTTGGCTTCCTTTGCCTCGATCGGCTTGCGCTCCTCATAGATGTCCGCGAGCTTCTGCTCGGTCGCGTCGTCGAGTTCCTTCTCGGCGGCGGGGAACATCTCTTCCTCTTCCTCGTCGATATGATGCTCATAGCGATGGCGCATGTGGAAGAATTTGGATTCCCACTCGTCCGATGCGAAGTCGAGGTCCATCATCTCGCCCAGCAGATCGTCGATCTCCTTATGCTCGGAGACCGAATGGCGCGCATCGTCGCGCAGCTCGGGTTCGCCCAGCATAGTGGCATAAAGCGACTCTTCCTCGGCAGCGGCGTGGCTCTGCACCTCGATACGGAACGCCTCGAACAGCTTCTTGCGCTTCGCCCCGTCGCCCTTCAGCCCGGTAAGTTCCTTCAGCATGTCGCGCTGCTTGTCGTGGTCGCGCTTCAGATCGGCATAGATGTCGGCCGTGGCCATGGCGTGTCTCCTTCGCGCATCCAACGGCGCAGGATGACGCCCGTTTCACCCGCGAATCACTCTCACTCAGCCAAACAGTTCCAACTGCTTGCCCTTCGGCTTTATCAGCGGTTTCAGGTCCGCCCGCTCGGCCAGCGCGACGGGGCGCCAGTCCTCCGCGATCAGGAAGGGGCGCAGCTTGGTGATCGACACGGTCAGCCGCCCGACATCCTCCAGCCGCAGCTTGCGCCATTTGCGGGTGGCGATGATCCGGTCCACCGCCTTCACGCCCAGGCCGGGCACCCGCAGCAGCATCTCGCGCGGGGCACGATTGACGTCGACGGGAAAATTCTGGCGGAATTTCAGTGCCCATGCGAGTTTGGGATCGATATCGAGCGGCAGCATCCCCGTCGCCTCGTCTGCCGCCGCCGCCACCTCGCCCGGCTGATAGTCATAGAAGCGCATCAGCCAGTCGGACTGGTAGAGCCTATGCTCGCGCATCAGGGGCGGCCGTTGCAGCGGCAGCACGGCGGATGCGTCCGGGATCGGGCTGAACGCCGAATAATAGACACGGCGCAGGCGGAAACGGTCATAGAGCGTCGCCGCGCGCCCCACGATGTCGCGATCGGTCGCGGCGTCGGCACCGACGATCATCTGGGTCGACTGGCCTGCGGGCGCGAAGCCGGGGGCCGACTTATACTTCTTGGCGGCGTCCGTCCGGTCCTCGATGGCGGTCTTCACATCGGCCATCGCGCCTTCGATCCGGCCCGCATCCTTTTCGGGGGCGAGGCGGCGCAGGCCACCCACCGTGGGCAGCTCGACATTGATCGACACGCGGTCGGCATGGACCCCCGCCAGCCGCACCAACTCGGGATCGGCATCGGGAATGGTCTTGAGGTGGATATAGCCGCGAAAGCCATGATCCTCGCGCAGGCTGCGCGCGACCTCGACGATCTGCTCCATCGTATAGTTGGACGACTTGATGATGCCCGAGGACAGGAACAGCCCCTCGATATAATTGCGTCGATAGAAGGCGAGGGTGAGGTTCACCACCTCCTGCGCGGTGAAGCGCGCGCGGCGGACGTTCGAGGACTTGCGGTTGATGCAATAATGGCAGTCGAAGATGCAGCTGTTCGTCAGCAGGATCTTCAACAGCGAGATACAGCGGCCATCGGGCGCATAGGCGTGGCAGATGCCCATGCCCTCGGTCGATCCGATCCCCTTGCCGTCGCGGCTGTTGCGCTTGGACGTGCCCGACGACGCGCAGGACGCGTCATATTTGGCGGCATCCGCCAGGATCGCCAGCTTCTCACGGGTGTCGAGTTGCGCCATCTGTTCGATATATGTTCGCGTGGGCGGCGGGGCAAGCGGAACTCCGCCAGTCATCGGCCGTACAGCCCGTCTGGTCCAGATTGGCGGCATCGAGGGGAGATGGATGATGTGTAAGGTGATGATCGCGCTGGCTTTGATCGGTGCGGCTGGTCCGGCGATGGCGCAGGTCGTGACGCGCAACGCCAAGACCGCCGATTATGAATTTAGCTACGCCTATCCGGCCGCTGCGGCGCGGATCGCGGGGTTGAAGGCGTGGCTCGACGCCGAGCGTGCGCGTATTCAGGCGAAGACCGCGCGTGACGGCGCCGTCGCACGCCGCGAGGCGAAGGCATCGGGCTATCCCTACCACGCCTATTCCTTCGACAAGACATGGAAGGTCGTGACCGACACGCCGCGCTTCCTGAGCCTGTCGGGCGACAGCTATAATTTCACGGGCGGCGCGCACGGCTCGCCCGCTTCCTATGGGCTGGTCTGGGACAAGGCGGCGGGGCGGCGGCTGGACCCCAAGGCCGTTTTCGTGTCGCTGCCCGCGTTCCAGACCGCGATCCGCACCGACTATTGCGCCAGGCTGAAGGCCGAGCAGCGGCGGCGCATCCAGGGCGAATTGTCGTCGATGAATGCCTGCCCGTCGCTCAAGGAACTCACCGTGCTGCTGGGCTCGACCAATGGCCGCGCGATCGACCGGATCGGGCTGATTGCCGACCCCTATGTCGCGGGTTCCTATGCCGAGGGGGCGTATGAGGTCACGCTGCCGGTGACGCGGGCGATCATCGGTACGGTGAAGCCGGAATATCGCGGGGCGTTTGCCGTGCGGGGATGAGAGGTTTCATCGCGATTGCCTCTCACGTCACCGCAGAGCAGACTGCCGGTGATATGGGGAGGACGCCATGGGACGATCGCGGCATCTGGCAGGGGTTTTACTGACAAGTCTCGTTTTGTCGCTACCGGGGGCGGCGCTTGCAACCCTTCCGGCGTCCGACAATGCGAATGTTCGAGTGGAGCAGGCGCATATCCCGTCAGCGCCCGGCGTGGTTCTGGCTGGTGAACTGCATCTCCCGGCCCAGTCCTCGCAACGCCCTCCGATCGTTCTCCTGCTGGGGGGCGGAGGAGCTTCTCCCCATGGCATTTATCCCCTGCTGGAAGCGCAATTGAATTCAGAGGGGATCGCGACTTTCAGTTTCGACAAGCGCGGTGTGGGCCAGTCGACCGGCATTTTTCAGGACGCGATCGATGTCGCTCGGCAGGATGCCCGCGCGGCGCTGCTCTATTTGCGGTCGCGATCCGACGTAATCGATACCGCCCGGATCGCCATTCTGGGCCTGAGCCAGGGGGCGGTGATTGCGCCTGCGCTCGCGGTCGAAAATCCTCCGGTCGTGGCGCTTGTTCTGCTGGCAGCACCAGCGGGGCAGCGCGGGCAGATGTTTCTGGACGGTATGCGAGCCAAGCTGACGGCAAGCGGGATGGGTGCCAAGGCGGCGGAGCGTGTGGTGGAGGCGACGCGGCTCTACCTGGACGCCCTGACGGGAGGTCGTTCGGCGAACACCATCGCTGCGCGAAGGGACGCGGTCGTTCAGTCCTTTGTGGCGGCCAACTGGCGCGCCGATCTGGCGGACGGCGCTGTCAAGACCTTGAGCGAGCCTGCCACCTCATCGCTCTATACGGTTGCCGCCAATGCCAATCTCGCGCAGGTCAAGGTGCCCGTGCTCGCCATCTATGCCGCCAACGACACGACGGTCTCCACCGCGCTCAGTATGCCTGAAGCGCGGCGCGCCCTTGCGAAGAATCACGATGCCATGATCGTTGAGATGCCGGATGTCGAACATGGCTTCAAACCGCTCGTCACGACGCCTTCGGGGAAGAAGGACTATGCTGGCTGGCCGATTTCCGATCCGGCGACGCTGCGCGTGATCGACGACTGGCTTCCGCAAAGATTGCTGCGGGCAGGTGAACGCCCCTGACGTCTCCGAGCTGCTAACCCTGACGCCGCCCGCGTCCCTTGGTCATCGGATCGGGCTTTTTCGGCGGCACCCAGCCTTCGGGGCGTTCCGGGCGCGACTGGCTGGTGCCGAGACCCATGGCGCCGGGCTGCTGGCGGGTCAGGCCGCTGGTGTCGACGGCGACATCCTCCGCGCCGCCGCGAAGCAGGTTGATGCGGTCGCGTAAACGCTTCGCCTCCTCGAAGTCGAGGCGTTCGGCGGCGGCCTCCATCTGGCGGCGCAGGTCTTCGAGGGTCGGGGCGGTCATGCCCGGATCAACGCCTCAGGCGGCGATGCGTGCCGCCTCGGTCTCGGCGATCCAGCCGCCGCCCAGCACCCGGTCGCCGTCATAGAGCACCGCCGCCTGGCCCGGCGACACGCCATATTCGGGCGTATCGAAGACCAGCCGGTCGCCGACCATGCGGGCGGGCACCGGCTTGGCCATGGAGCGGACCTTGGCGAACACCGGGCCGTCGAGCGGGCCGAGGATGTTCATGGCCGTCAGCCGCGCCGCCTCCACCGCCAGCGCGACGCGCGGGCCGACGACGACGCGCCTGGTATCGGGCTCCAGCCGGACGACATAGAGCGGCTCGGGGCTGCCGCCGATCTCCAGCCCGCGCCGCTGGCCGACCGTATAGTGGATCAGGCCGCGATGCTCGCCCAGCTTGGCGCCCGTCAGGTCGACGATATCGCCGCGCGTATCCGCTTCCGGACGCAATTTCTTGACCAGCCCCGCATAGTCGCCATCGGGCACGAAACAGATATCCTGGCTGTCCGGCTTGGCGGCGACGCCCAGACCCAGTTCAGCGGCGATCTCGCGGACCCGCGACTTAGGGAGAGCGCCGAGCGGGAAGCGCAGGAAGTCCAGCTGCTCCTGCGTCGTCGCGAACAGGAAATAGCTCTGGTCGCGCGCCGGATCGGCGCCGCGATGCAGTTCCGCGCCGTTCGCGCCTTCGACCCGCTGGACATAATGGCCGGTTGCCAGACAGTCCGCGCCCAGGTCGCGGGCCAGTTTCAGCAGGTCGGTGAATTTCGGCCCCATATTGCACTGGACGCAGGGGATCGGCGTGCGCCCGGCCAGATATTCGTCGGCGAAGCGATCGACCACCTGGGTGCGGAAACTGTCTTCATGGTCGAAGACATAATGCGCGATGCCCAGCCGGTCGCACACGGCGCGGGCGTCGCGGATGTCGCGGCCCGCACAGCAGGCACCCGCGCGGCCCACCGCCTCGCCATGGTCGTAGAGTTGCAGGGTGACGCCGATCGTCTCGGCCCCCGTGGCATGGGCGAGCGCGGCCACGACCGAGCTGTCGACACCGCCCGACATCGCGACCACGATCCGCTTGGCCTGGGGATCGCCCCCAAGCTGAAAGTCCACCATCTGCTCCATGGTCGCCCCCATACGCCTTTCGCGCGCGTCATGCAAAATAGCGAAGCGCCCTTTCGAACGGAGAAGGGCCGGGCTTCTTGAAAAAGTGAGAATAGTTTTCGGCCTTTACCCGACTTTCATATCCCGTCGATAACAAGGGCACTCACCCACCGGGATTGGACCGCGCTTTTGGACCTGAGTTTCAACCGTTTCGATCGGGATACCGAACTGACGGTGCTGCCGCCGGACCTGGCCGTGCTGATGGTCGGTGCGACAGCGCGGCAGGCGGCCAGCCCGACCGCCGCGGTGCAGGCCGGTTTCGCCCGCGTGTCCCCCGATCCGATGCTGTTCGCGCCGCTCGACGGGGCGTTCAACGGGCCGATGGCGCGGGCCATCGTCGGATGGACCAGGAATGAATGATCCGTTAACCTTTCGATTTTAGGCGATGTTCAAGGGCACATGGTAGAGCGGCCCGATAGACGACATGGGGTAGGGAGCCCCGACGAGGTTTGATGATGATCGAGAACCAGAAGATCCGCCCTGCCAAGGTAATCGGGCCGCTCGGCGAACCGCTGACGCTCGATACCCTGCCGCCGCCCAGCACGACGCGCTGGGTCGTCCGTCGCAAGGCGGAGGTGGTCGCGGCCGTCAATGGCGGGCTGCTTTCGGTCGACGAGGTCTGCGACCGTTATGGCCTGACCGTCGAGGAATTCGCCGGGTGGCAGCGTGCCATCGACCGTTCGGGAATGCCGGGCCTGCGCGTCACCCGCATCCAGCATTATCGCTCGCTCTACGAGCGCCAGCAGAAATACTGAGCCCCACGCAAAGGCCCGAATAAAAACGATCGCATCGTTGACATTCCCGAAAACGCTTCGTCGAATTGCCGGTACGGCCACGGAACAATAGCCACATTCGCACGTCTTTTCCCCGTGTCCCGCTCGCGGGCCCAACGGAGGGAAAGACAATGGGTATTATCCTGTGGCTTATCGTCGGTGGTGTCATTGGCTGGCTGGCCAGCATCATCATGCGTACCGATGCTCAGCAGGGCATCTTTCTGAATATCGTCGTCGGTGTCGTCGGCGCGTTCATCGGCGGCCTGATCTTTGCAGGCGGTTCGATCAACAATGCCGGTCTGACGCTGACCTCGTTCCTCGTTTCGCTGCTGGGCGCCGTCGTCCTGCTGGCGATCGTGAACCTGGTTCGTCGCGGTCGGGTGCGTTAATAAACGCACTCGCTCGTTGAGCCGAAAAGGGCCGTCCGGGAAACCGGGCGGCCCTTTTTCGTGGGTCCGGTATGGCGTGGTTCTCGATCCGTCCGCCGGAAGGGCCGCCCCCATGCCGGTAAAGGCATTGGGGGCGGTGACGTTCAGTTCAGCAGGAAGCGGACCGAGACATTGACGGTCACGTCGCGCTCACCCGGCGCGATACTGGTCTTTTCCATGGTGTCCGAACGCATCGCCGAGGCGCGGAGCATCATCGGCGGCTGGGGGCCGCCCGCATCCGCGCCATTTTCGGTGATCGACACGATCCGCGCCACGCGCATACCCGCCGCCCTGGCGTAAAGCTCGGCCCGGGCGCGGGCGCGCTGGATGGCATCGGCCCGCGCTTCGTCCAGGGCGACGTCGGGCTTGTCGATCGACAGATTGGGACCGTCGATCTGGTTCGCCCCCTGCGCGACCAGTGCGTCGAGGACGCTGCCCGACTTGGCGACATCGCGGAAACGGACGCTGATCGTGTTGGTCGCCTGATAGCCGGTGATGGCGGGCGGGACATTCTCGCCATAGCGATATTGCGGCTGGAGCTGCACCGTCGCGGTCTGGATATCGCGGTCGGCGATCCCGGCGCGTTTCACGGCGGCGAGCACCCGCGCCATGCGCTGCGCATTGTCGGACAGCGCGGCGGCGGCGGTCGCACCCTGGCTGACCACGCCCGCCCGAATCGTCGCGAGGTCGGGCACGCGCGTCGTTCGCCCCTCGGCCGACACGTCCAGCACGGTCCCGGCGGCGGGCACCAGCGGCTCGACCGTGGTGGGCGCGGTCTGGGCGGTCGCCGTCATCGGCGCCAGCGCCGCGGGGGCCAGAGCGGCCAGAAGCAGATATTTGGTCATCGACATCTCCCGTATGATGATTGCCCATGGCTTTGACGCCTGATGGCAAAACACATGATGAACGCACCGCGCCGACCTTGGAGCCGCCGTAATTGCAGCGTACCAAAAGACACTTGAGTGGTGTGCTATATTTCTATAACACAGCGGCCATGGGCGCATCCTGCATGGCAATGGGCGCACGATGGATGCGGTTCGGGGATCGATGACGAACATGAATTACGAGACGGGGGCGATCGGTGGCGGCCGGCATCTGGAGCTGGAGGGGCCGGTATCCACGCCACGCCGGCGCTGGATCTGGATCGTCGCGGTGGTGGTCGTGCTGGCGCTGGCGAGCTGGCTGCTGTTCGCGCCCAAGAAGCATGAGGCGGCGCAAGGTGCCGGTGCAGGCACGCAGGTGCCCAACATCACCGTCGTCGTTCCCGGCCAGCAGGCGGTCAGCCGCGTGATCTCGGCCACCGGCACGCTGGCCGCGCGCCGCGAAATGCCGGTCGGCGTCGCGGGCGAGGGGGGCATGATCACCCGCGTCCTGGTCGAACCCGGCCAGTGGGTCCGCGCGGGGCAGGTTCTGGCGACCGTCGACCGCTCGGTGCAGACCCAGACCGCCTCGGCCTTGAATGCGCAGATCGCGGTGGCCCAGTCGGATCAGAAGATCGCGCAGGCCGAACTCGACCGCGCCCAGCAGTTGGTCGATCGCGGTTTCATCTCCAAGGCGGACCTCCAGCGCCGCGCCGCGACCCGCGATGCCGCCGCCGCGCGCGTCCGGCAGGCGCAGGCCTCTTACAAGGAAGCCCTGGCGCGCAACGGCCGCCTCGACATCCGCGCGCCCGCCGAGGGCCTGATCCTGACCCGCGCCGCCGAGCCGGGCCAGATCGTCAGCTCGGGCTCGGGCGTGCTGTTCCGCATGGCGATGGGCGGCCAGATGGAGCTGCGCGCGCAGCTGGCCGAGGCGGACCTGGTCGGCCTGTCGGTCGGTGCGCCCGCGACCGTCACCCCGGTCGGCGGCGACAAGAGCTTCAAGGGTGAGGTGTGGCAGGTGTCGCCCGTCATCGACCCGCAGACGCGTCAGGGTATCGCCCGCATCGCCCTGTCCTATGACCCGGCGCTGCGCCCCGGCGGTTTCGCCGCGGCGACGATCCGTGGCGGCGCGGGCCATGCCCCGGTCCTGCCGGACTCGGCGATCCAGAGCGACGACAAGGGCAGCTTCGTGTATATCGTCGGGGCCGACAACAAGGTCGCGCGCCGTGACGTTAAGATCGGTCAGGTGTCCGACGACGGCGTGACCATCGCCTCGGGCCTGAAGGGTGACGAGCGGGTGGTGCGGTCGGCGGGTGGCTTCCTGGCGGCCGGGCAGCTGGTCCGCCCGATCCTTGGCGGCCAGGAGGCCAAGTAAGATGAGTTTCCGCAACATCTCGGCCTGGGCGATCCGGAACCCCGTTCCGCCGATCGTCCTGTTCGTCGCGCTGACCCTGGCGGGCATCGTCAGCTTCATGCGGATGGACGTGAACAACGACCCCGACATCGATTTCCCGATCGTCGTGGTCGTCGTGAACCAGCCGGGTGCGGCCCCGACCGAACTGGAGACGCAGGTCACCCAGCGGGTCGAGGCGGCGTTGCGGAACTTGCAGGGTGTCGACCAGATCACCTCGACCGTGACCGAGGGCACGTCGCAGACGCTGGTCCAGCTCGACATCGGCACCCCCATCGACCGCGCGGTCAGCGATGCCCGCGATGCGATCACCCAGATCCGCTCGATGCTGCCCGACGGCATCCTCGAGCCGCAGGTGATCCGCGTCGATTCGACCGACAACGACCTCGCCAGCTATTCGGCGGTGGCGTCCAACATGACGCCCGAGCAGCTCAGCTGGTATATCGACAACAATGTCACCAAGGAGCTGTTGTCGGTTCCGGGCCTGTCCAAGGTCATCCGCAACGGCGGCGTGACGCGCGAGATCCGCGTGATCCTCGATCCGCTGAAGCTCCAGGCGCAGGGCCTCACCGCCAGCGAGGTCAATGCGCAGCTGCGCATGACCAACCTGAACGCGGCGGGCGGCCGCGCGGAGATTGCGGGCACCGAACAGGCGGTCCGCGTGCTGGGCAATGCGCGTAACGCCTATGACCTGGGCCAGACCCAGATCAACGTGCGCGGCGGCCGCACCGTCCGGCTGGCCGACATCGCCACCGTGCGCGATCTTTATGCCGAACAGCGTTCGCAGGCGGCGGTCGACGGGCGGCAGGTCATCAGCTTCGACTTCCAGCGCGCCAAGGGCGCGTCGGACGTCAGCGTCTTCAACGGCGCGGTCGAGAAGCTGAAGGCGCTGGAAAAGCGCAACCCGGAGGTGAAGTTCGTCCTCCGCTCGAACAGCGTGAAATATACCGAGGCGCAATATGAAAGCGCCATCCACGCGATGATCGAGGGCGCCGTGCTGGCCGTCATCGTCGTCTTCATCTTCCTGCGCGACTGGCGCGCGACGGTGATCTCGGCGCTGGCCATTCCGCTGTCGGCGATCCCGGCCTTCTGGTTCATGGACCTGCTGGGCTTCACGCTGAACCAGATGACGCTGCTGGCGCTCAGCCTGGTGGCGGGCGTGCTGGTCGACGATGCGATCGTGGAGATCGAGAATATCGTGCGCCACATGCGCATGGGCAAATCCGCCTATCAGGCGTCGATCGACGCGGCGGACGAAATCGGCCTCGCGGTGCTTGCTACCACCATGGCGATCGTCGCGGTGTTCCTGCCGGTCGCACTGATGCCGGGCGTTCCGGGCCAGTATTTCAAGAATTTCGGCCTGACCGTCGTCGTCTCGGTGCTGATGAGCCTGGCCGTCGCGCGCCTGATCACGCCGATGATCGCGGCCTATTTCCTGAAGTCCGCAGGGCATGCCAGCCATGGCGAGGGCAGGTTGATGGACGCCTATATGGCGACGCTGCGCTGGTCGCTGCGTTATGACCGGCCGACCGATGGCGTACGGCGCGGTGTCGTGCGGCGCTTCTTCGGGCGGTTCCGCGATCACCGCCTGTGGGTGATCGGCATCGGCTTCGGCGCCTTCGCGCTGACCATCGCGATGTTCGCGATCATCCCCAAGACCTTCCAGCCGCCCCAGGATAACGACCAGGCGGTCGCCAAGATCGAGATGGTGCCCGGCACGACGCTGGCCCAGACCGACAGGGTCGTGAAGCAGGTCGCGTCCTTCCTGAAGAAGCAGCCGGACGTCGAGTCCGTCTATTCGCGCACCGGCGTCGGCAATGGCCGCGTCGTCGCGACGCTGAAGGAGGATCGCTCGATGAAGAGCACCGACTTCGAACGGTCGCTGGCCCCCGAACTGGCGGCGATCCCCGATGCGCGCGTATCGTTCCAGTCGCAATTCGGCTGGGGTTCGAGCGGGCGCGACCTGACCATCACGCTGGGCGGCGACGATCCCGCCGTGCTGCGCGACACCGCCAACAAGATCGTGGCGCAGATGGGCACGCTGCCCGGCCTCGTCGCGCCGCGCATCGTCGGCAATCTCGACCGGCCGGAAATCATCATCCGCCCGCGCCTCGACCTGGCGGCCAATCTGGGCGTGACGACGCAGGCGCTGTCGAGCGCGATCCGCATCGCGACGCTGGGCGATATCGACCAGAACTCGGCCCGCTTCTCGCTGTCCGATCGTCAGGTGCCGATCCGCGTCGCGCTGGACCAGAATGCCCGCGCGCGCCTGTCCACCATCCAGAACCTGCCGGTGCAGACCCAGACCGGCGGCTCGGTGCCCCTGAGCGTCGTCGCCGAGATCGGCCTGGGCGCAGGGCCTACCCAGATCGACCGCGTGAACCAGCGGCGTCAGGTGACGGTCGGCGCCGACCTGGCCAAGGGCGTCATCAGCGGCGACGCGATGAAGAGGGTCCACGACCTGCCCATCATGAAGAACCTGCCCATGGGGGTCAGCGAGATGGTGCTGGGCCAGGCCAAGATGCAGGCGGAGATGATGGCCAACTTCTTCACCGCCATCATCTCGGCGGTGTTCCTGGTCTTCGCGGTGCTGGTGCTGCTCTATCGCCGCTTCCTGCCGCCCTTCGTCAACATGGCGTCGCTGCTGCTGGCCCCGCTGGGTGGCTTGCTGGCGCTGTATTTCAGCGGCAATCCGCTGTCGCTGCCGGTCTATATCGGGTTGCTGATGCTGCTGGGCATCGTCGCGAAGAACTCGATCCTGCTGATCGACTTCGCGCTGGAGGAGATCGCCAAGGGCGTGCCGATCCGCGAGGCGGTGCTGGATGCCGGGCACAAGCGCGCCCAGCCGATCGTGATGACGACGGTCGCCATGGTCGCGGGCATGATCCCGACCGCGCTGTCGCTGGGCGGTGACGGATCGTGGCGCAGCCCGATGGGCGTGACGGTGATCGGCGGGCTTGCCCTGTCGACCGTCCTGACCCTGCTGATCGTCCCTGCCGCCTTCAGCCTGTCGGTCGGTGTCGAGCGCTGGATCGGGTCGCGCCTGGGTCGACGCCTGCTGACCTACAGGCCCGGCGACGAGCTGGGCAGCGGGCCGGTGATCGAGGGGCCTGCCGGTGGTCCCGCGCTGCCGCCCGCGACGGGCAAGCTGGGCTACGATCCGGCGGAGTGAATCCTCCCCGGCACGGGGAGGGGGACCATCCGAAGGATGGTGGAGGGGGAGCGCCACGAAGGGCAACCAGTGTGGCAGCCCCCCTCCGTCAGGGCTGACGCCCTGCCACCTCCCCGAGCCGGGGAGGATCGTATCCGCCCCGTTTCGTTACGCTGGGGAAAGATTCCTCTTGAACAAAGCCGTCCTTCGCGAATTGTCCTGATTGATGGAACTCGCAATGCGATCGGGGGGTAGCCAGACCGTTCCAGCCGCCCTGCGGAAGATGCGGGTCGTGGCCACGGGGCTGCTGGTCGGCATGGCGGCGCTGTATCTGGTGTCGCGGGCGATGCAGCCCATGCATCCCGCCTGGGGCTATGTCCGCGCCTTTGCCGAGGCGGCGATGGTCGGCGGACTGGCCGACTGGTTCGCCGTCACCGCGCTGTTCCGCCATCCGCTGGGCCTGCCGATCCCGCACACAGCGATCGTGCCGCGCAACAAGGACCGGATCGGCGACACGCTCGCCAATTTCCTGCGCACCAATTTCCTGATCCCGCGCGTCGTCGCGCGGCGCATGGTCCGGCTCGACGTCGCGGGCGCGGCGGGGCGCTGGCTGGCGCAACCGCCGCAGGAAGGCGGGCGCATCCGGCGCGGGGCGTCGCGGCTGTTCGCCGAGATGCTGACCGCCTTCGACCCGCAGCGGCTGGGCGGCATGGTGAAGGCGGGCATCGGCGCACGGTTGCGCGCCACCGAGGTCGCACCGATACTGGGCCAGTTGCTGAAGGCCAGCATCGCCGAAGGGCGGCATCTGCCGTTGCTCGATTCGGTGCTGCGCTGGGCGGCCTCCGCGCTCGACGCCAACGAAGCGATCGTCCGGGCGATGGTGCATGAACGGGCGGGGGCGATCCTGCGCTGGACCGGGCTGGACGAGACGCTGGCCGACAAGCTGATCGACGGGCTGCACAAGCTGCTCCACGACGTCGCCGAGGATCGCGAGCATCCGCTGCGCCAGAAGATCGAGGAAGGGCTGGATCGCCTCGCCTGGGACCTGCAATATGATCCCGACATGCGCGCCAGGGTGGAGGCGATGAAGGCCGAGCTGATCGCCAATCCGGCGATGCAGCGCTGGCTGGACGGCCTGTGGGAACAGGCGCGCGAGGCCTTGCTGCGCATGGCGCGCGATCCGCAGGCGGTGACCGCCGGGCGGCTGGGCGATGCGATGCGGCAACTGGGCCAGACGCTGCAGGACAATCCCCGGCTGGCGGCGACGATCAACCGCTTCGTCCGCCGCGCGGTCGCGGGCATCGCCGCCGATTATGGCGACGGCATCGTCCGGCTGGTGTCGGAGACGGTACGCGGCTGGGATGCGGATACCGTCACCTCGCGGCTCGAGAATGCGGTGGGCCGCGACCTGCAATATATCCGCATCAACGGGACCTTGGTGGGCGGCAGTGTCGGCCTGATCCTGCATCTGCTGGATCGCCTGCTATGAAAACGTCACGCGCTCGTATAATTACTGCCGCTGGTCGATTCGTCGTGGGAACGAAGCGCCTTGTCGATACACCCGCTTTCCCGCAAAGAGGCAGTTGATGAACGCCAAGGCCGATTATCAACATGACCCGGCCGACGGGGGAGCCCTGCGCTTCACCGGCAGCCTTTCGCTGGCGACCCTGGGCGACCTGCCCGAGCGGTTGGACCGTGAGGATGGAGGCGTCCGACGGATCGACCTGTCGCAGGTCGACCGGATCGACACGGTCGGCGCCTGGCTGATCCACCGTTTCGCCGCGCGCAACGATGCCGCCATCGATGGCCTGGACGAAGACCAGCGCCACCTGTTCGCCAAGGTCACCGAAGCGGATCAGCCGGTCGCGATGCGTCCCAAGCCCGTCAGCCCCTTCGCGCGCGTGGCGGGCGAGGTCGGCGATGCGGTCGTCGCGACGCTCCAGACGCTGTACGGCCTGCTCGGCTTCATGGGCGCGACGGTTCTGGCCGGGCTGGCGGTGATCCGTCATCCGCGTCGCTTCCGCTTCAACGCGGTGGTGCATGAGTTCGAGACGGTCGGCGTTTCCGCACTCGCGATCATCGGCCTGATGAGCTTCCTGATCGGCATCGTCATCGCCCAGCAGGGCGCGGTGCAGCTTCGCCAGTTCGGTGCGGAGGTGTTCACCATCAACCTGGTCGGCCGCCTGACGCTGCGCGAACTGGGCGTGCTGATGACCGCGATCATGGTCGCCGGGCGTTCCGGCTCGGCCTTTGCCGCGCAACTCGGTACGATGAAGCTCACGGAAGAAATCGACGCGATGCGCGTCATCGGCGTCTCGCCGATGGAGGCGCTGGTGGTGCCGCGCACCATCGCGGCGGTGACGCTGATGCCGCTGCTCGGTTTCTATTCCTCGCTGATCGCGATGATCGGCGGCTGTTTCCTGGCGGCGGTGTCGCTGGGCATCCCGCCGGTCACCTTCATCGCGCGCATCCGCGAAGTGGTGCCGATCACCGACCTGTATGTCGGCCTGATCAAGGCCCCCGTCTTCGGCGCGATCATCGCGATCGCGGGCTGTTTCCAGGGGATGCAGGTCAAGTCGGATGCCGAGCAGGTCGGCCTGCGCACCACGGCGGCGGTGGTGCAGGCGATCTTCCTGGTGATCGTGCTCGACGCGTTTTTCGCGGTCTTCTTCACCTGGATCGGATGGGATTGATGGCCGAGCAGGACGAACATCTCATCCAGGTCCGGGGCCTGCGCAACAGCTTTGGCGAGCAGGTCATCCATGACGGGCTCGACCTCGACGTGCGCAAGGGCGAGATCCTGGGCGTGGTCGGCGGGTCGGGCACCGGCAAGTCGGTGCTGATGCGCACGATCATCGGCCTCCAGACCCCCGATGCGGGCGAGATCACCGTGTTCGGCGAGCCGACCATCGGCCGTGAAGCCACCGAGGCGATCGACGTGCGCAAGCGCTGGGGCGTGTTGTTCCAGGGCGGCGCGCTGTTCTCGACGCTGACCGTCGCGGAGAATGTCGCGGTGCCGTTGCGCGAATTCTATCGCGACCTGCCCCCGGCGCTGATGGACGAGATCGCGTCCTACAAGGTCGTGATGACCGGCCTGCCCGCGGATGCCGGGCCGAAATATCCAGCCGAGCTGTCGGGCGGCATGAAGAAGCGGGCGGGTCTGGCGCGGGCGCTGGCGCTCGACCCCGAACTCCTGTTCCTCGACGAACCGACTGCGGGCCTCGACCCGATCGGTGCGGCGGCGTTCGACCAGTTGATCGCGTCGCTCCAGAAGACGCTGGGGCTGACCGTTTTCCTGATCACCCACGACCTCGATACGCTCTATGCGATCTGCGACCGGGTGGCGGTGCTGGCGGACAAGAAGGTGATCGCCGTCGGCACGATCGATGAGCTGATCGCGCTCGACCATCCGTGGATCGAGGAATATTTCAAGGGGCCGCGCGGCCGCGCCGCCATCGCCGCCAAGGACGAGGTGGCGGACATCCGCCCCCGTTCGGCGGACGCGGACGCCGCGCGCCACCCCACCGAAGTCGATGCCGATGCCACGGGACAACATTCCCAGGGCAAAGCGGCCGATGCCCATGCGAGAGGCGAAGCAGGGACACGCTGATGGAAACCCGTTCGAACCACGTCCTTGTCGGCTCTGTCGTGCTGATCCTGCTCGCAGTGCTGGCCATCTTCACCGTCTGGATCGCCCGGTTGGGCGGCACGTCGGAGAAGGAATATGACATCTTCTTCCGCCAGTCGGTGGACGGCCTGGCCAAGGGCTCGGCGGTCACCTATTCGGGCGTGCCCTCGGGCCAGGTGAAGGAAATCGCGCTGTGGCGTCCCGATCCGCAGTTCGTGCGGGTCCGCGTGGCGGTCAACGAACAGACGCCGATCCTGCAAGGGACCACCGCGTCGATCTCGGCCAGCTTCACCGGCACCAGCACCATCTCGCTGGATGGCGCGCGCAAAGGCGCGCCGCCGATCGCCTGTCCGGTGCCGGAGAACAAGACCGTGTGTCCGTACGGCGTGCCGGTCATCCCGACCAAGCAGGGCGGTATCGGCGCGATCCTGAACTCCGCGCCGCAGCTGCTGGAGCGACTGTCGACGCTGACCGAGCGGCTGACCGGCTTGCTGTCGGATCGCAACCAGGCGTCGATCGCGGGCATATTGGACAATACCAACCGCCTGACCGACGCGCTCGCCGATCGCGGGCCGGAGATCGCCGCGACGCTGGCCCAAACCCGCGTGGCGATCCAGCAGGCGGGTGACGCGGCGCAGTCGATCGGCCAGCTGGCGGCGACCACCAACGGCATCCTGGCCGAGGATGTGAAGCCGACCATCGCCAATCTGAACCGCACCATCGCCTCGGCACAGAAGAGCGCCGACACGCTGAACGCCGCGATCGGCGATGCGCGGCCGGGCCTGCAGACCTTCTCGAAGCAGACCGTGCCCGAGGTCGATCGTCTGGTGAAGGACCTGCGGGTGATGACCCAGTCGCTGTCGGCGGTCGCCGAAAAGGTCGACCAGCAGGGTGCAGGGTCGCTGATCGGGCAGCAGAAGCTGCCGGACTATAAGGGCAAGTGAGGATGCCGATGAGGACCGTCATGAAGACTCCGCTGATCGTGATGCTCGCATCGCTTCCGCTCGCCGGCTGCATCAGCTTCGGCGCCAAGCCGCCGCCCTCGCTGCTGACGCTTCAGGCGCAGTCGGCACCGAGCGTGGGGCAGACGCAGGATTCCGGGCCGGGCAAGTCGATCACCATCCAGGTGCCATCCTCGCCGCAGGAGCTGGCGACCGCGCGCGTGCCGGTGCAGGAGAATGCGACCAGCATCGCCTATGTGAAGGATGCGCAATGGGCCGAGCCGCCGACGCGGCTGTTCGCCCGGCTGATGGCCGACACGCTGACCGCGCGGGCGGGGCGTATCGTGCTGTCGTCGCGGGATTCGATCGGCGATCCGGGCGCCCGTCTGGGCGGCGAGCTGCGCCAGTTCGGCATGGACGCCACCCGTCGCGACGCGGCGGTGGTGTTCGACGCCACGCTGCAACGCGACGGCCAGACGACCATCGAAAAGCGTCGTTTCGAGGCGCGCGTACCGGTCGGCAAGATCGACAATGAGAGCGTCGGCCCGGCACTGAACCAGGCGGCGAACCAGGTCGCCCAGCAGGTTGCCGACTGGGTGGGGCGGTAAACCTCAATCCTCCCCGCTCGCGGGGAGGGGGACCAGCGAAGCTGGTGGAGGGGGGATCGCCGCAAGGGATGACCTTTGTGGAAGCCCCCCTCCGTCAGGGCTTGCGCCCTGCCACCTCCCCGTGCCGGGGAGAATTTTTGGATCGACGGGGAACCTTCGCCTTCCCGAAACGTGTGCTGCCGGATGACGGAAATATGCCGCAGCCGTCACAATTTGCGACAGAAACACACTGGACGGGGCCGTAACGGCACGGCACGTTCCCGCCCCATGAGGCCTCGCACCCGCGTCCTTCTTCTCGTCACCGCCGCCTTGTCCGGCTGTACGGTCGGCCCCGATTACCGCCCCGCCGCGCCGCAAGCGCTGGGGGTGCCCGATGCCTGGTCGGTGCCCGCCGCCACGGCGCAGGCGCAGGACCTCGGCCATTGGTGGCGGTCGTTCGACGATCCGCTGCTCGCCGAACTGGTCGAGCAGGCGGTGGTCGCCAATACCGATGTCGTCCAGGCGATCGCCCGGCTGCGTCAGGCGCGCGAAAGCCTGATCCAGAGCCGCGCCTCGCTGCTGCCCAATGTCTCCGGCTCGACCGGCTATCAGCGCAACGAGAATCTGCGCGGCGGGGGGCGCAGCTTCACGCTGCCCGACGGCACCGTGGTCGACACCGGCGGGGGCGGCAGCAACAGCTTCACCGTGGGACTGTCGGCCAGTTACCAAGTCGGCCTGTTCGGCGAAGTCCGCCGCACGGTCGAGGCCACGCGCGCGACCTATGAGGGCGCGGGGTTCAGCTATGCCGCGACGCTGCTGACCGTAGAGAGCGAACTGGCGCGCAACTATATGCTGGCGCGTGCCTATCAGGCGCAGCTTGCCAATGCGCGGGCCAGCCTGTCGCTGCAGGACGACAATCTGGAGATTGCGGGCTTCCGCGTACAGGCGGGCCTCGTCTCCTCGCTCGATGCCGAACAGGCGCGGGGCCAGCGGGCACAGACCGCCGCCACCATCCCCTCGATCGAGCAGCAATATAATGCCGCCGTTTCGCGGCTGGGCGTGCTGACCGGCCAGGCGCCCGGCGCGGTCAAGGCGCGGCTCGCGGCGGTCAGGCCGATCCCCACCGGCCCGGCCGTGATCGGCACCGGCATCCCCGCCGATATCCTGCGCCGCCGCCCCGATGTCCGCGCCGCCGAGCGCAATCTGGCCGCCGCCACCGCGCGGATCGGCGTGGCGCAGGCGGCGCTCTATCCGGCGCTCGCCATTTCCGGGAACATCAACACGGCGGCGACCAGCATCGGCTCGTTAGGCGATGCGATCACCGGCAGCCTGTTTGCGGGCCTGACCCAGGCGATCTTCAACGGCGGGCGGCTGCGCAGCCAGGTGCGTAACGCGCAGGCGCTCGCCGATCAGAGCTATGCCGCCTATCAGGGCACCGTGCTGCTGGCGCTGGAGGATGTCGAGAACGCCATCGTCGCGCTCAACACGGCGCGCGAGCGGGAGCGGCAATTCTCCATCCAACTCGATGCCGCGCGCAACTCGGCGATCCTGGCGCGTAGCCAGTACCGCTCGGGCCTCACCGACTTCACCACCCTGTCGCAACAGGAGGCGGCGTTCCTGAACGCGCAGAACGGGCTGGTTCAGGCTCGCTCCGACGCCGCGACCGCGCAAGTCGCGCTGTTCGCCGCGCTGGGCGGCGGATGGGACGACACGACCACCCCCGAAGCGCCGCCGCGCCTCGCCACAACCCCGGACAACCGCTGATGGCCGACCAGACTCTCGACGATTTCCTGGGCGTGAAGCCACAGCCGCGCTGGCGCAAATGGGTGCAGTGGGGCGTGGTGATCGTCGGCGTCGTCCTGCTGGCGCTGCTGCTCAAAAGCTGTTTCGGCGGATCGAAGGAGGCGGGCTTCGCCACCGCGCCGGTCACGCGCGGCGACCTGACCGTAACCGTCTCGGCCACCGGCAAGCTGGCGCCGACCAACCAGGTGACGGTCGGCTCGCAGCTGTCGGGTCTGGTCACCAAGGTGGTGGTCGATGTGAACGACCGGGTGAAGGCGGGCGAGGCGCTGGCGCTGATCGATCCCGAACAGATCGATGACCAGATCCGGGCCGCGCAGGCGACGCTGGCCGCCAATGTCGCGCAGGTGGCGCAGGCGCGCGCGACCGTGTCGGAATCGCAGGCACAGCTCGCGCGGCTGGAACAGGTCTACAAGCTGTCGAACGGCCGCGTGCCCTCCGCCACCGAACTTCAGGCGGGGCGTGCCGATGCCCAGCGCGCGGTCGCGGCGCTGCGCGTGGCGGAGGCCAATGTGACGGCCGCCCGCGCGCAGCTGGCGCAGTCGCAGACCCAGCGTCAGCGCGCCATCATCCGCTCGCCCGTCTCCGGCGTGGTGCTGGCGCGGCAGGTCGATCCGGGCCAGACGGTCGCCGCCTCGTTCAACACGCCGACCCTGTTCGTGATCGCCGAAGACCTGACCAAGATGAAGCTGGAGGTCGCGATCGACGAAGCGGACGTAGGCGAGGTCAAGGTCGGGCAAAAGGCCAGTTTCACCGTCGACGCCTTTCCGGGGCGGACCTTCCCGGCGACGATCACCCGTGTCGATTTGGGGTCGAACCTGACGGTCAGCGCGGCGACCTCGTCCACCTCGTCCTCGGCCAGCGCCACGTCGACCACGGGGCAGGTGGTCAGCTATGCCGCCGATCTGACGGTGGCGAACCCGGACCTTCAATTGCGCCCCGGCATGACGGCGACCGCCGATATCGTGACGTCGGACAAGAAGAACGTCCTGCTGATCCCCAATGCCGCATTGCGCTTCAAGCCGTCGGACGGCGCGGGACAGGGCGGCGGCGGCATCGCCGGATCGCTGACCTTCAGACCACGCCGCGACCGGGCCGCGCGCACCGCGACCGTTCAGCGCGGCGCGACCCAGACCGTCTATGTCCGGGGACAGGACGGCAAGCCGCAGCCGATCCAGATCGTCACCGGCGACACCAACGGATCGATGACCGAGGTTCTGTCGGGTGGCCTGAAACCCGATATGCAGGTCATCACCGGCCAGCTGGCGGGCGGCGAGAGCGCAGCGCCCCGTGGCGGTGGCCAGCGGCGTCAGGGCGGCGGCCAGCAGGGTGGCGGTGGTGGCCGCTGACGCCCCGCTCATCCAGCTTCGCGGCGTCACCAAGACCTATGGGATGGGCGCGACCCAGTTCCAGGCGCTGAAGGGTGTCGATCTGGACATTGCGGCGGGCGATTTCGTCGCGGTGATGGGGCCGTCTGGGTCGGGCAAATCGACCACGATGAACATATTGGGCTGCCTCGACGTGCCGAGCGGCGGCAATTTCCTGTTTCGCGGCCATCATGTCGAGACGCTGGACCGCGACCAGCGCGCGATGCTGCGGCGGCGCTATCTGGGCTTCGTGTTCCAGGGCTTCAACCTGTTGTCGCGCACCACCGCGCTGGAGAATGTCGAGCTGCCGCTGCTCTATCGCGGCGAGGACAAAAGGACCCGGCGCGACCTGGGCATGGCCGCGCTGGAGAAGGTGGGACTCGACAAATGGTGGGACCATACCCCCGCCGAGCTGTCGGGCGGGCAGCAGCAGCGTGTGGCGATCGCCCGCGCCATCGTCACCAGCCCCGACGTCCTTCTCGCCGACGAGCCGACCGGCAATCTCGATTCCGAACGCTCGGTCGAGATCATGGAATTGCTGACCGGCCTCAACCGCGACAGCAACATCACCGTGCTGATGGTCACGCACGAGCCGGACATGGCGGCCTTCGCGCGCACCGTCATCCACTTCAAGGACGGGCTGGTCGATCGGGTCGAGGCGCAGCACCGGCCGGGTGTCGTGCCCGCCATGGATATGCATTGATGTTCGGCACCACGCTCATCCTCGCCATCCGCTCGATCCGGCGGCATGTGCTGCGATCGTTCCTGACGACTTTGGGCATCATCATCGGCGTCGGCGCGGTCGTGACCATGGTGACTTTGGGCAAGGCGACGACCGCCGCCGTGCAGCAGTCCATCTCGTCGCTGGGCACCAACATCCTGCAGGTCCGCCCCGGTCAGGGCTTCGGCCGCGGCGGCGGCGGCCCGCGTCCGCCCGACTTCAAGCCCGAGGATGTCGAGGCGATCGCCGACCAGATCGCGGGCGTCACGGCGGTGGCACCGCAGGCGCAGACGACCGCGACCGCCATCTATGAGGGCGCGAACTGGTCGACGACCGTGACCGGCACGACGTTGGCCTATTTCACCGTACAGCCCTGGCCGCTGGCATCGGGGCGATACTGGACGGGCGCGGAGCAGGCGGCGGGCAAGGCGGTGTGTGTCATCGGCAATACCGTGCGCCAGAATCTGTTCCGCAGCACCGATGCGGTGGGCAAGCGCTTCCGCATCGGGGCGATCAGCTGCGACGTGGTGGGCGTGCTGACGACGCGAGGGCAGGGGGGCTTCGGCGATCAGGATGACGTGGTGCTGATGCCGATCAAGGCGGTGCAGCGGCGCTTCACCGGCAGCCGCGATATCCGCCTGATGCTGGTCGGCGTCGATCAGGCCTATTCGACCTCGGCGGTGCAATCGTCGCTGACCGACCTGCTGCGCGAGCGGCGTAGCATCACCGGCGGCAAGGACGATGACTTCAATATCTTCGACACCAAGCAGATCAGCGACACGCTGACCAGCACGACGACGATGCTGACCCGAATCGTCGCGGCGGTGGCGGCGATCAGCCTAGTGGTCGGCGGCATCGGCATCATGAACATCATGCTGGTGTCGGTGACCGAGCGCACGCGCGAGATCGGCATCCGCCTGGCGATCGGCGCGGTCGCGCGCGAAGTGCTGATGCAGTTCCTGGTCGAGGCGGTGGTGCTGTCCTGCCTGGGCGGGATCATCGGCCTGATTCTGGCGCAGGCGATCATCGCCTTGCTGGTTCCGCTGATGCAGGTGCCCTGGACCTTCGACCCCCAGATCAACATCATCGCCTTTGCGATCTCGGCGGTGATCGGGGTCGTCTTCGGCTATTTCCCGGCGCGGCGGGCCGCGGCGCTCAATCCGATTGACGCGCTACGGCACGAGTGATCGTGCGCTCGGGGGCGTGGACGAGCTGCCGGAGCTTTTCCAGATCCTCGGGCGTGTCGATATCGATCAGTTCCGCCGGGGCGGTCACGACATGCCGCCCGCCCGCCACCAGCCTGCGGCCGCCTTCGTCGCCTTCCAGCTTGAGCAGCGCCTCGAACTGGCCTGAGCCGAAGACGCCCGGCGGGGTGGGATGCTCGCCATTGCTCGACACCACGACCGAGTCCGGCCCGTCAAAGGCATCGAACAGGCGATAGATATGCGCGGCCGTCACGCGCGGCATATCGGCCAGCGCGATCAGGATCGCCTGGGGTGAGGTCGCCATGGCCTCGCGGACGCCCAGATGCATCGAGTGGGACATGCCCTGTCCGACATCGTCATTATGGATCACCCGGTATCCGCGTGCCCCGAAGTCGAGCTGGCAACCGTCCGTCACCACGATCCGGTCGGCAAAGGGAATGCTCTCCAACGCGGTGGTGACGTGAAAACCGACCGGCTTGCCGAGAAATTCGGCCTCCAGCTTGTTTGCCATCCCAAAGCGGCTCGACTGTCCCGCCGCGAGCAGGACGAGCACCACATCCTTAGGGTCGATCATGAAAGGCTCCTATCATCGCCGCCGCGATCGACAGCGCGATCTCGGAGGGGCCGATCGCACCGATGTCGAGGCCGACAGGGCCATCGATCCGGTCGATCGCTGACGGAGAAACGCCCATCGCCGCCAGACGCTCCCGCCGCGCGGCATGGCTGCGCCGACTGCCCAGCGCGCCGACATAGGCGGTGTCGCTCGCCAGCGCAGCGACGAGCGCGGGGTCGTCGATCTTGGTGTCGTGGCTGAGCGTCACGACGGCAGTGGCGGGGCCGGGCGCATAGGCGACCACTGCCTCGTCCGGCCAGCGATCGTCGAGCGTGACGCCGGGAAAGCGCTCCTCGGTCAGGAAGCGCGCGCGCGGATCGATGACGACCGTCGCGATGCCGAGCGTCTGCGCCAGTTGCGCCAGGCTCTGCGCGATCTGCACCGCGCCGACGATCAGCAACCGGCGCGGCGGGTCGTAGCGGTTGGCGAAGACCTCGCCGGTCTCCACGGGCCGCAGGTCCGAATGGCCGGTGGCCAGGTCGGTCGTGACGGTCAGGGCGCGGCCGGCCTCGCGGGCCTCGGCGATCCGGTCGAAGATTTCGGGATCGAAGCCGTCCGCCGATACGGGCTGCACCATCACCGCGATCTCGCCGCCGCAGGGCAGGCCGACTTCCCAGGCCGAGGCATCGGCGACACCATAGCGCTTCACCTGGAAGGGCGCGCCCGCGATCACCTCGGCGGCGGTGTGGAGGATGTCGTTCTCGACACAGCCGCCCGACACCGACCCCTCGAACCGGCCATCGGCATGGACCAGCATATGGCTGCCGCGCGGACGCGGTGCCGACCCCCAGGTCGACACCACGGTCGCGATCGCCATCGGCTCGCCCCGCCATTCGCGGGCGGCGGCAAGGACGCTGTCATGGTCGCTCATCAAAGCGCCGGGAGGTGATCGAGCAGCTTGTCGAGCGTCACCGGCATCTCGCGCACCCGGACACCCGTGGCATTGTAGATGGCGTTGACCACCGCCGGGGCCGCGCCGGAAATGCCCAGCTCGCCGATCCCCTTGGCATGGATCGGATTGGCGTGGATGTCACGCTCGTCGAGGAAATGGACTTCCAGCTGGGGCACGTCGGCATTCACCGGCACATGATATTCGGCGAGGTCGTGGTTCACCACCTTGCCCGTGCGCGGATCGTGGATCAGATCCTCGGTCAGCGCGGTGCCGATGCCGAAGGTCATGCCGCCCAGGCACTGCGAGCGCGCCGTCTTGGCGTTGAGCACGCGCCCGGCCGCGAACACGCCCAGCATCCGCCGGACCCGTACTTCGCCGGTGATGACGTTCACACCGACCTCGGCGAAATGTGCGCCGTAACCGGCCTGGCTATACTGCTTCTCCTGCGCGCCCGGCTTGATCTCGCCGATCGCGGACAGGCCCTTTTCGCCGACCAGCTCGCCGATCGGGACCGAGCGGTTGTCGCCGATCGCCATGCCGTCCTTGAGCGTCAGTGCATCGGGTTCGACACCCATCGCCTTGGCGAGCTTCTCGCGCACGCGTTCGGCCGCCAGATAGACCGCCGAGCCCGCCGAGGCGGCGCCCCAGGACCCGCCCGAACCGGCGGCGGGGGGATCGTTGGTGTCGCCCAGCGCCATCGTCACGCGCTCGACCGGCAGGCCCAGGATCTCGGCGGCGATCTGCGCCATGATCGTGTAGCTGCCCGTGCCGATATCCGTCATCGCCGAGGAAACGGTCGCGCTGCCATCGGGGTGGAGTTCGACCTTGGCGGCCGACTGCTGCAACTGGTTGGAGCGGCAGGCGGCGGCAACGCCCATGCCGATCAGCCAGTCGCCCTCGCGCCGCTGGCCCGGCTTCCGGCGCTGGTCCCAGCCGAAATGCCTGGCGCCTTCCTCCAGCGAGCGGGTCAGCTGGCGGGTGGAATAGGGGACCTTGAGTTCCGGGTCCTGCTCGGGATCGTTGACCTTGCGCAGGGCGATCGGGTCCATGCCGATCGCCTCGGCCAGCTCGTCCATGGCGCATTCCATGCCGACCATGCCGACCGCCTCGCCCGGCGCGCGCATCGAGCCCGACAGCGTCCAGTTCAGCCGGACCACGTCATGGTTGATCCGCCGGTTCTCACCGCCATAGAGGAAGTGCGTACCGATCCCGACGGGCTCGAAGAAATCTTCGTCGGGCAGGTTGGAGGTGATCGATTCATGGCCCAGCGCGACGATCCTGCCGCCCGCCTCGGCGCCCAGCCGCATCCGCTGTTCGGTGTTGGAACGGCGCACGGTCGCCTCGAACACCTGCTGGCGCAGCATCACGGCCTTGACCGGGCGACCCAGCTGCTTGGCGGCGATGGCGGCGGCGACGCTTTCGGGGGCGATGCCCAGCTTCGACCCGAACCCGCCGCCGATATAGCGCGAGATGATCCGCACCTTGGACGCCGACACGCCCAGCGCCTTGGCCAGCTGCTGCGCGTCGGAGGTCGGCATCTGGTAGGCACCGTACAGCGTCAGCGCACCGTCTTCCCACACCGCGATCGAAGCATGGGGCTCCATCGCCGCCGAGTTCTGGCTGGGGGTGGTGTAGGTGACGTCGACCTTGACGGCGGCATTCTCGAACGCCTGGTCGAAATCGCCCTGGTCGTAATGGCCCTTGATCAGGCCGTCGGGCGCGGGCTCGGCCTCGCCCTTGTTCGCCTCATAGTCGAAGGTGCCGTCGAGCGGTTCGTAATCGACCTTCAGCTGCTTGGCGGCGTCGCGTGCCACCTCGAAGCTTTCGGCGACGACGATGGCGATGATCTCGCCGAAATAGTCGACCGTGCGCACGCCTTGCGTCGGCGCGCTCGTCTCGCCGCCCTGCTGCGAGTTGCGGATGAAGGTGTCATAGTCGGTGATGACGTCGATGACGCCGGGGATGGCCTTAACCGCATCGGCATCGATCGTCTTGATCTTCGCATGGCCCCTGGTCGCACTGACCAGCACGCCATGCGCCACATTCTCGATGGCGTACTCGGCGGCATAGGTGGCGGTGCCCGTCACCTTTTTGGGGCCGTCCACCCGGTCGAGCGGTTTGGAAATCACGCCCTGCACGCCCGTGTCGAGCAGGCTGTCGGGATGCGGCTGATTCATGGTCAGCGCGTTTTTGTCGTCCTTGCCGAATCCGAACATGGGATCAGCCCTCCTGCGTCAGTTCACGGAGCGTCGCGACCAGAATGCGGCGCGTCAGCGGAATCTTGAAGTCGTTCGAGCCATAGCCCCTGGCGTCCGCCAGCAGCGCATCGGCGGCGGCGTGGAAGCTGGCATCGGTCGGCGCCTGTCCGACCAGCGCGGCCTCCACCGCCTCGTTGCGCCATGGCATCGGGCCAAGCCCGCCAAAGGCGAGGCGTGCCGAGGTGATCCGGCCGCCCTCGACGGCGACGATCCCGGCGACCGAAACCAGCGCAAAGGCATAGGATGCCCGGTCCCGGACCTTGCGATAGGTCTGGCGACCCGCCGGGGCGGGGGGCAGCTCGACATGGGTGATCAGCTCGCCCGGCTCCAGCACATTCTCGATCTCGGGCATATTACCCGGCAGGCGATAGAAGTCGCCGATCGCGATCCGGCGGCGATCGCCATCGGGCTTTTGCGTGACGATGATCGCCTCCAGTGCGCGCATGGCGACCGCCATGTCGCTGGGGTGAGTCGCGATGCACTGGTCCGAGGTGCCGAGGATCGCGAGGATGCGGTTCTCGCCGCCGATCGCCGAACATCCGCTGCCCGGCTCGCGCTTGTTGCAGGGGGTGGAGGGGTCGTAGAAATAATAGCAGCGCGTCCGCTGGAGCAGGTTGCCGCCGGTCGACGCCTTGTTGCGCAGCTGCCCCGAGGCGCCCGCCAGCAAGGCGCGCGACAGCACCGGATAGCGCTCGATCACGCGCTTGTCGGCGGCAAGGTCGCTATTGGGCACCAGCGCACCGATGGTCAGCCCGCCATCCTCACGCTCCTCGATGTCGGTCAGGGGCAGGCGGCTGATGTCGATCAGAGTCTCGGGCGCCTCGACCTGCAATTTCATCAGGTCGAGCAGGTTCGTGCCGCCTGCGATGAAGCGCGCGCCAGGGACCGCCCCGTCGCGGGTTGCCGTCGCGACCGAATCGGCGCGGGCATAGTCGAACAGCTTCATGCCGCGACCTCCTTGCCGACATCCTCATTGGGATTGCGGTCGCCCAGACCCGCCGCATCGCGGATCGCATCGACGATGTTGGGATAGGCGGCGCAGCGACACAGATTGCCGCTCATCCGCTCGGAGATTTCCTCGACCGTCAGCTCGGCCGCGCCCAGATCCCCGGTGACATGGCTGGGCCAGCCCTTCTTCACTTCGTCCATCATGCCGACGGCCGAGCAGATCTGCCCCGGCGTGCAATATCCGCACTGGAAGCCGTCATGGCGGACGAAGGCGTCCTGCAAGGGGTGGAGGTTGCCCGGCTGGCCCAGCCCCTCGATGGTGGTGATCTCGTCATCCTGATGCATCACCGCCAGCGTCAGGCAGCTGTTCACGCGGCGGCCGTTGACCAGCATCGTGCAAGCACCGCACTGACCATGGTCGCAGCCCTTCTTGGAGCCGGTCAGGCCCAGATGCTCGCGACACAGATCGAGAAGGGAGGTTCGGACATCGACCTCGATGTCATGCGATTGACCATTGATTGTGAAATGCATGCGGCATCCCCTTTGGGAACAGGATTGGATGAACAAACGCCATGAATTCCCCACGTTTCCCGTTGCGAACCACTCTCATTGCCGCCGCGCTGGTCTTGGGGCAGGGTGAGGCCATGTCCGCCGAACCCCAGACGCCGCTCTCCTCGCCCATCGTCATCGCGCATCGCGGGGCGAGCGGGGAGCGTCCCGAACACACGCTGGCCGCCTATGATCTCGCGATCCGCGAGGGGGCGGACGTGATCGAACCCGATCTGGTGCCAACCAGGGACGGCCATCTCGTCGCGCGGCACGAGAACGAGATTTCGGGCACCACCGATGTTGCCGCCCATCCGGAGTTCGCCGATCGCAGGACAACCAAGACGATCGACGGCCAGACCGAGACCGGCTGGTTCACCGAGGACTTCACGCTGGCCGAGCTGAAGACATTGCGCGCCCGCGAACGCCTGCCCCAGCTGCGCTCGACCACCTATGACGGGCAATTCCAAATCCCGACGCTGGAGGAGATCATCGCGCTGGCAAAGACCCGGTCGAGGGAGACCGGGCGCACCATCTCCATCTATCCCGAAACCAAGCATCCGGCCTATTTCGCATCGATCGGCAAGGGCACCGATGCGCCGCTGGTCGCCGCGCTCGACAAGGCGGGGTGGACGACGGCGGACGCGCCGGTCTTCATCCAGTCGTTCGAGGTGAAGAACCTCCAGCATCTGAAGACCATGACCGGCATCCGCCTGATCCAGCTGGTCGCAGGCGAGGGTGGCCCGGCCGACAGGGCCGCGCCCAGCTATGCCGCAATGATGACGCCCGAAGGCATGAAGCAGGTCGCGACCTATGCCTGGGGGATCGGGCCGGACAAGGCGATGCTGTGGAACGGCGATGCGCCTTCGTCCTTGGTCGCCGACGCCCATGCGGCGGGCCTGCGTGTCCACCCCTGGACCTATCGCGCGGAAAACCAGTTCGTGCGGGCGGCCTTTCGCAAGGGCGCCGATCCCAGGGCGCATGGCGATGTCGCGGGCGAAATTCGCGCCGCACTGGGCCAGGGCATCGACGGTTTCTTCACCGATTTCCCGCAAATCGGGGTAGAAACGCGCAACGCTTTTTTGCGCGCCCGCTGAAAGACCCCGTATCCATGCGTAACCTTGTCCTGAAACTCGCCGTCCTGACTTTCCCGCTGGCGACCGGGGGCTGCGTCAAGACGGTGGCCAGCGTGGTGAAGGCGCCGTTCCAGGCGGCGGGGCAGGTGGTCGACTGGACGACGACCAGCCAGTCCGAGGCCGACCGCAATTACGGCCGCAAGATGCGCAAGCAGGAGGCCAAGGAAGGCCGCGAGCGCCGCGACTATGAGAAGCAGTGCCGCAAGCACCCGGAGCAATGTCAGCAGGGACGGCAGGGCCAGCCCAGCCAGCAGGGCTATGACGGCTATCGCGCCGGTTACTGATCGCTGACGGGCGGCGGCCATCCGGCGAGGATGGCCGCCACGGCAGCCCGGACCTCGGGTCGGTGCTGGACCCATAAAGGGCTGGATCGGACCTCGACCGCCGGGGTCATATCGTCGCGGCAGATCGTGCCCGCGACCAGCCCGTCGGTCCGGTTCCAGACCGCAGCCGAGGGGGCGAGGAAGGCGGGATCACAGCCACCATGTCACCGTCCATGGGAAGGGCGTCCACCATCCCATCCGCACCCCTGCCGCCGCCAGCGCGTCGCCGGTCCAGCTGTTGCAGGTATGCGTGGCGCTGTACCGCCCGCTCGCGTCATAAAAGGCGTCATACACGCCATAGCCCGGATAATGCGGCCCTCCGCGCCGCCAGCTCGCCTGAATGAAGGCGATCAGGTGGCGATAGGCCTCGCGCGACAGGCGGATCGCCCGCACATCCTCGCCATTCGCGCGGGGCAGGGGCAGATGGTCGACATGGATCAGCGTCCGGTCGCTGCCCAGCGCGGCGTGCAGGATCGTGCCCGGCTTCACGTCACGCCAGTGCGGCGTCTCGCGAAAGAAACCCGCCTCGCCCCAGCCGATGGCGAGGAAGGGAAAGCCCGCATAGCGCGGGTCGCGTAGATCCTGCGGCCTCGCCCAATCGCGCCAGTCCATGCCTGCCGCCTGTTTGGGCACGATGATCGCGGTGTGGACAGGGCTTGACTCGACGAAGATCGTGACGGCATCCGCGCCCGCCTCCGGCATCGGCACGGTCGCCCGCGGGATCGCCCCAAGCGCCAGCCCCGCGCCCAGATAGGCCAGCAGGATCAGCCCGATAGCGGCCAACGCCCCCCTTGCAACGCGCCCCAGCCGTCGCCACGATATGGTTTCATTTGTCACCATCATCATGATAGGCTCCGCTTATGGCACAGGATACCCATGTTCTCGCCGCCCCGCCCGAAGGCGCCGGAGCCGACTGGACCATCCCGCAAGGGTGGGAGCATTACACCGCGGAGGAACATGCGACCTGGGATACGCTGTTCGCGCGCCAATCCCAATTGCTGCCGGGCCGCGCGTCGGAAGCGTATCTGCGCGGGCTGAACGTTCTCAAGCTGTCGCGGCCGGGCATTCCCGATTTCGAGGAACTGTCCGACCGGCTGATGAAACTGACCGGGTGGCAGGTGGTCGCGGTGCCGGGGCTGGTGCCGGACGATGTGTTCTTCGACCATATGGCCAATCGCCGCTTCGTCGCGGGCAATTTCATCCGGCGGCCGGATCAGCTCGATTATCTCCAGGAGCCGGACGTCTTCCACGACGTGTTCGGCCATGTGCCGATGCTCGCCGATCCGGTCTTCGCCGATTACCTCGCCGCCTATGGCCGGGGCGGGCAGCGGGCGCTGGGGATGGATGCGCTGAAATATCTCGGGCGGCTCTATTGGTACACGGTCGAGTTCGGACTGGTGCGCGAGGATGGGGATTTGCGAATCTATGGCGCGGGCATCGTGTCGAGCTATTCGGAGAGCTGCTTCGCGCTGGAGGATCCCAGCCCCAACCGAATCGGCTTCGACCTCGCTCGGGTGATGCGGACAGAGTATCGGATCGACGACTTCCAGCAGAATTATTTCGTGATTCCGAGTTACGAGGAATTGCTTCGGACGACGCTGGAGACGGATTTCGCTCCGCTGTATGAGGCGATCAAGGCGTTGCCGGATATTCCCGTGGCGGCGGTCATGGATGGGGATGACGTTCTGACCCGAGGGACGCAGGCTCACGCGAAGGGGAAATTGGGATAGGGCTTCCCTTGGGCTTCGACTTCGCTCAGCCCGAACGGGGCGGGGGCATGTTTCCCAGCCTCCGTTCAGCCTGAGCGACGTCGAAGGCCACGCCCGAACCTCAGAACCGGAACCTTATGCCGCACTCCCGGTTCGCGCATCATGCATGACCAACTCAACAACGCGGTGAATTACCCGCTGCTCGCCCAGCCCCATATCCAGCTTTACGGTACGGTGGACGAGGTGATGTACGCCGGTTTCAAGGACCAACTCGCCGCCGCGCCGAGCGATGGCCCGTTGGTCGTGTCGATCACCACGCTGGGCGGCGACCCGGAGATGGCGCGGGCGATGGGCGACTCGATCCGCCTGCTGCGCGATCATAGCGGCCGCGATACGCTGTTCCTGGGCAAGGTCGCCGTCTATTCGGCGGGGGCGACCTTCATGTCGGCCTTTCCGGTCGAGTATCGCTTCCTGACGCGCGGCACCCGGTTGATGCTCCACGAACGCCAGATGTCGGGCTCGATCGACCTGTCCGGCCCGCTGACCAACCTGCCGGTCGTGCTCAAGGCCAAGCTGCACGAGATCGAGCAGTCGGTGCTGATCCAGGAGGAAGGCTTTCGCGCCATCGTCAACGGGTCGAAGGTGACCTTCGAGACGCTCCGGGAAAAGGCGCGCAGCAACTGGTATATTGACGCCGAGGAGGCACGCGATCTGGGCCTCGTGCTTGATGTGATCTGAGGCAGCGCCTAAATCGGTCAAGACATTTGCGACAAGCGCCCCTGTCATGTATCGGCGGGGGCGATCCTTTGCCGACATGCCTGTCGGCCCATCCAGCGGGTTTGTGACCATGGCCGAATTTGCCCTGCCGAAGAACAGCGTCATCAAGAAGGGCGAAACGCATAAGCCGACCACCTCGGGCCGCATCAAAAAGTTCAAGGTCTATCGCTACGACCCCGATTCGGGCCAGAATCCGCGCTACGACACGTTCGAGGTCGATCTGGACGAGTGCGGCCCGATGGTGCTCGACGCGCTCATCAAGATGAAGGCCGAGCAGGACAGCTCGCTGACCTTCCGCCGTTCGTGCCGCGAGGGCATTTGCGGATCGTGCGCGATGAATATCGACGGGCGCAACGGCCTGGCCTGCACCACCGCGATCGAGGATGTGAAGGGCACGGTCCAGATCACGCCCCTGCCGCACATGGACGTGGTCAAGGACCTGGTCCCCGACTTCACGCATTTCTATGCGCAGTACGCCTCGATCAAGCCGTGGCTGCAGACCGTGTCGCCCGCCCCCTCGGGCAAGGAGCGGCTCCAGTCGCCCGACGACCGCGCGAAGCTGGACGGCCTGTACGAGTGCATCCTGTGCGCCTGCTGCTCGACCTCGTGCCCCAGCTACTGGTGGAACAGCGACAAGTTCCTGGGTCCGGCGATCCTGCTCCAGGCCTATCGCTGGCTGGCCGACAGCCGCGACGAGATGACCGGCGAGCGTCTGGACGAGCTGGAAGATCCCTTCCGCCTGTATCGCTGCCACACGATCATGAACTGCGCGAATGTCTGCCCCAAGGGCCTGAACCCCGCCAAGGCGATCGCCGAGATCAAGAAGATGGAAGCCGAACGGGTCATTTGATCCGGCTGCTTTCGATGGAAACGGGAAAGGGGGTCGGAAACGGCCCCCTTTTCTTATTCCTCCCCAAACTTGGCTTGGGGAGGGGACCATCCGAAGGATGGTGGAGGGGCAGTATCCCCAACGAAGCGGTGACACCCCTCCGTCAGGCCTTCGGCCTGCCACCTCCCCTTGCAGGGGAGGAATGGGGTTGACGGAATCGGACTCGGGGCAGACATCGCCCCCAACATGCCCGACATCCTCAACGCCTATCATCGCCTGATCGCCGCCGAAGAGCTTCGCCCCGATCCCGAACAGGCCGGCGCCGCCGCGCGTCTCGAACAGCTCGCGACCGAGCTGGAAACCCCGCGCAAGACCGGCTTCCTCGCCCGCCTGACCGGCAAGGGTGCGCCTGCCCCCAAGGGGGTCTATCTCTGGGGTGACGTCGGGCGCGGCAAGTCGATGCTGATGGACCTGTTCTTCGATCACGTCGCGGTCGAGACCAAGCGCCGCGTCCACTTCGCCGAGTTCATGCTGGAGGTCCACGCCCGCATCGCCACCGAGCGCGCCAAGCAGGCGGGCGACCCGATCGCCCCCGTCGCCGCTGCGCTGGCCGAGGAGGTCAGGCTGCTGGCGTTCGACGAGATGATGGTCACGAACAGCCCCGACGCGATGATCCTGTCGCGGCTGTTCATCGCGCTGATCGAGGCGGGGGTGACGATCGTCACCACCTCCAACCGGCCGCCCAAGGACCTCTACAAGAACGGGCTGAATCGCGAACATTTCCTGCCCTTCATCGCGCTGATCGAGGAACGGCTGGACGTGCTGGCGCTCAACGGGCCGACTGATTATCGGCGCGACCGGCTGGGGCGGCTCGACACCTGGCTGGTGCCCAATGGGCCGAAGGCGACGATGACGCTGTCGGCGGCGTTCTTCCGCCTGACCGACTATCCGGTCGAGGATGCCGCGCATGTGCCTTCCGAGGACCTGAAGGTCGGTGGACGCGTGCTGCATGTACCCAAGGCGCTGAAAGGCGTCGCGGTCTTCTCGTTCAAGCGTCTGTGCGGCGAGGCGCGGGGCGCGGCGGACTATCTGGCGGTGGCGCGACGCTTCCACACCGTCATCCTGGTCGGCATTCCCAAGCTGGGGCCGGAGAATCGCAACGAGGCGGCGCGCTTCGTCCAGCTCATCGACGCGCTCTACGAACACAAGGTCAAGCTGCTCGCCGCAGCCGACGCGCAGCCCGCCGAACTCTATGAAACCGGGGACGGCCGGTTCGAGTTTGAACGCACGATCAGCCGGTTGGAAGAGATGCGATCGGACGAGTATCTGGCCCAGGGTCATGGTCCCGATGAAGGGCTGATGACGCCTTAATGCATTTGCGAACTATTATCGTTTAAAATCTTAAACTCTGTGGAATAACGGTTGCCCCGACGCCCCAATAGGCGTAGGCCGCGTGACCAATCACGTACGTCCACTACGGAGTAGGATTGGAATGGCTCGCAAGAAGATCGCGCTGATCGGCGCCGGTAACATCGGCGGCACGCTGGCGCACCTCGCCGCGCTCAAGGGGCTGGGCGATATCGTCCTGTTCGACGTTGTCGAGGGCGTACCCCAGGGCAAGGCGCTCGACCTGTCGCAGTGCGGCCCGGTCGAAGGCTTCGACGCGAATATCAAGGGTTCCAACGACTATGCCGACATCGCGGGCGCCGATGTCATCATCGTCACCGCCGGTGTCGCACGCAAGCCCGGCATGAGCCGCGACGACCTGCTCGGCATCAACCTGAAGGTGATGAAGGCGGTCGGCGAGGGCATCCGCGACAACGCGCCCGACGCGTTCGTGATCTGCATCACCAACCCGCTCGACGCGATGGTCTGGGCGCTGCGCGAATTCTCGGGTCTGCCCGCGAACAAGGTGGTCGGCATGGCGGGCGTGCTCGACTCGGCGCGCTTCTCGCACTTCCTCGCCGAGGAGTTCGGCGTGTCGGTGAAGGACGTGAACACCTTCGTGCTCGGCGGCCACGGCGACACCATGGTCCCGGTCCTGGAATATTCGACCGTCAGCGGCATTCCGGTCAGCGACCTGATCGAGATGGGCTTCTCGACCAAGGAAAAGGTCGACGAGATCATCAAGCGCACCCGTGGCGGCGGCGGCGAGATCGTCGCCCTGCTCAAGACCGGCTCGGCTTACTATGCGCCCGCCACCAGCGGCATCGCGATGGCCGAGGCGTATCTCTACGACCAGAAGCGCATCCTGCCGGCCGCCGCGCACCTGTCGGGTGAATATGGCATCGACAACCTCTATGTCGGCGTGCCCGTCGTGATCGGCGCCGGCGGCGTCGAGAAGGTCGTCGAGGTCAAGCTGTCGGACGAGGCGAAGGCCAACCTTCAGGTCTCGGTCGACGCGGTCAAGGAACTGCTCGTCGCCTGCAAGGGCATCGACGAGAGCCTGGCGTAATCAGCGAGTGAGCACCCACCCCGGCGAAAGCCGGGGTCCAGTTGGGAGTGTCCTCCCCCATGGATGGTCCGGCCTATGTTTACATTATGGCCAACCGCCGGAACGGAACGCTCTATCTGGGGTCGACGATCAACCTGCCGAAACGGGCCTGGGAGCATCGCAACGGCGTCGTCGAGGGGTTCACGAAACGATATGGCTGTCATCTGCTCGTCTGGTACGAGGTGCATGAGAGCCTGGAATTTGCACGGCAGCGCGAGCTGCAAATGAAAGAATGGAGACGGGGCTGGAAGTTGCAGGAAATCGAAGGACTCAATCCCGACTGGGATGATCTTTACGATCGGATCGCGCTTCCATGACCGTCTTCCCAACTGGACCCCGGCGTACGCCGGGGCGGTAAGGACGAAAAGCAGATGAGCATCCTCGTCAACAAGAACACCAAGGTCATCACCCAGGGCATGACGGGTGAAACCGGCACGTTCCACACCCAGCAGGCGCTGGCGTACGGCACGCAGATGGTCGGCGGCGTGACGCCGGGCAAGGGCGGCACCGAGCATATCGGCCTGCCGGTCTTCAACACCGTCGCCGAAGCCAAGTCGAAGACGGGCGCCGACGCGTCGGTCATCTACGTGCCGCCGCCCTTCGCGGCCGACTCGATCCTGGAAGCGATCGACGCGGAGATTCCGCTGATCGTCGCGATCACGGAAGGGATTCCGGTCCTCGACATGGTCAAGGTCAAGCGCGCCCTGTCGGGTTCCAAGTCGCGCCTGATCGGCCCGAACTGCCCGGGCGTCCTGACGCCGGGCGAGTGCAAGATCGGCATCATGCCGGGTTCGATCTTCAAGAAGGGCTCGGTCGGCGTCGTGTCGCGCTCGGGAACCCTGACCTATGAGGCGGTGTTCCAGACCTCGAATGCGGGCCTGGGTCAGACGACCGCGGTCGGGATCGGCGGCGATCCCGTCAACGGCACCAACTTCATCGACGTGCTGGAGCTGTTCCTGGCCGACGACGAAACCCAGTCGATCATCATGATCGGCGAAATCGGTGGCTCGGCGGAAGAAGAAGCCGCGCAGTTCCTGCGTGACGAAGCCAAGCGCGGCCGTTCGAAGCCGATGGCCGGCTTCATCGCGGGCCGTACCGCGCCTCCGGGCCGTCGCATGGGCCATGCCGGTGCGATCGTGTCGGGCGGCCAGGGCGGCGCCGAGGACAAGATCGCGGCGATGGAAGCGGCCGGGATCAAGGTCGCGGCCAGCCCGTCGGAACTCGGCTCGACGCTGTTGTCGGTGCTGAACAAGTAAGGCGTATCGCGTCACCCCGGCACAACCGCCGGGGTCCGTGGCGGCAGGCGGGCCGCTCGCGGCTGCGGACCCCAGGCGGATGTGCCGGGGTGGCGATCATGAAGAAGACGGGCGGTCGAGGAAGCGTCTCATGGGCTACGAAGGCCAGGAATTCAGCGACATCGCGGCGGGCGTCAGCCCCGCTTTCATCGAAACGCTCTATGCCAAGTATCAGGCCGACCAGGCGTCGGTCGATGCGGGCTGGCGGACCTTCTTCGAGGGTTTGGAGCAGGGCGTGGGCGCCCCCAGCTGGCAGAACAAGCGCTGGCCGCTGACCTCGACCGACGACCTGACGGCGGGCCTCGACCCGACCCAGATGGAACCGGCCCCCAAGCCCGCCAAGGGTGGCAAGCCTGCGCCTGCGGCTGCGGCCGCCGCTCCCTCGACCGCCGACATCGTCAAGGCGGCGGGCGACGCGATCCGCGCGCAGATGCTGATCCGCACCTATCGGGTGCGCGGTCACCTCGCGGCGAACCTCGACCCGCTGGGCCTGTCGGGCCTGCGTGAGCTGCCCGAAGACTTGAAGACCGAATATCACGGCTTCACCGACGCCGATCTCGACCGCAAGGTTTACCTCGGCGGCACGATGGGCTTCGAATGGGCGACCGTTCGCGAGCTGGTCGACACGCTGCGCAAGAATTATTGCGGCAATGTCGGCCTTGAGTACATGCACATCGCGGACGTGGAGGAACGCCGTTTCCTCCAGGACCGGATGGAAGGCCAGAACAAGGCGATCGAGTTCACCGTCGATGGCAAGAAGGCCATCCTGAACAAGGTCATCGAGGCCGAGCAGTGGGAAAAGTTCCTCGGCAAGAAGTATGTCGGCACCAAGCGCTTCGGCCTGGACGGCGGCGAGTCGATGATCCCCGCGCTGGAATCGGTCATCAAGTACGGTGGCCAGATGGGCGTGCGCGAGATCGTGTTCGGCATGGCGCATCGCGGCCGTCTGAACGTGCTGGCCAATGTGATGGCCAAGCCGCTGCGCGTGATCTTCCACGAATTCGCCGGTGGTTCGGCCAACCCCGATGACATCGGCGGTTCGGGCGACGTGAAGTATCACCTCGGCACCTCGACCGACCGTGAATTCGACGGCCACAAGGTCCATATGTCGCTGGTCGCCAACCCCTCGCACCTCGAGGCGGTGAACCCGGTCGTGCTGGGCAAGACCCGCGCGATCCAGACGATCGCGGGCGATCTGGAGGATCACTCGGCCTCGGTGCCGGTGCTGATCCATGGCGACGCGGCGTTTGCGGGCCAGGGCATCGTCTGGGAATGCCTCGGCTTCTCAGGGATTCGCGGCTACAACACTGGCGGCTGCATCCACTTCATCATCAACAACCAGGTGGGTTTCACCACCAGCCCGCAGTTCGCGCGCTCCTCGCCCTATCCGTCGGATGTGGCCAAGGGCGTCCAGGCGCCGGTCTTCCACGTCAATGGCGACGATCCCGAGGCGGTGACCTTCGCCACCAAGATGGCGATCGAGTTCCGTCAGAAGTTCCACCGCGACATCGTGATCGACATGTGGTGCTATCGCCGCTTCGGTCACAATGAGGGCGACGAGCCGGGCTTCACCCAGCCGCTGATGTACAACAAGATCCGCCAGCACCCCGGTGTGGCCGAGACCTATGCGAAGCGTCTGGTGTCCGAGGGCGTGGTCGATCAGGCCTGGGTCGACGAGAATATCAAGCAGTACACCACCCGCTGCGAAGGCGAGTTCGAGGCGGGCGCGAGCTACAAGCCCAACAAGGCCGACTGGTTCGCCGGTCGCTGGTCGGGTCTGTCGGCGCCCAAGGAAACCGATCAGGGTCGCCGCAACGTGGAGACCGGCCTCGACAAGAAGCTGTTCGACGCGATCGGCCGCACGCTGACCACGATCCCGGAAGGGCTTCAGGTCCACAAGACGCTGAACCGCGTGCTCGACGCCAAGCGCCAGATGTTCGCCACCGGCGACAATTTCGACTGGGCGACCGGCGAGGCCCTGGCCTTCGGTTCGCTGCTGTCGGAAGGCTATGGCGTGCGTCTGTCGGGCCAGGATTCGGGTCGCGGCACCTTCTCGCAGCGTCACGCGGTCTGGGTCGACCAGACCGACGAGCACAAGTACGTGCCGCTCAAGACCGTCGAGCATGGCAGCTTCGAAGTGCTGGACAGCCCGCTGTCCGAATATGGCGTGCTGGGCTTCGAATATGGCTATGCGCTGGCCGATCCGAAGACGCTGGTGCTGTGGGAGGCGCAGTTCGGCGACTTCGTCAACGGCGCGCAGATCATGATCGACCAGTTCATCACGAGCGGCGAGTCCAAGTGGCTGCGTGCCAACGGCCTCGTGATGCTGCTGCCGCATGGTTATGAAGGGCAGGGGCCGGAGCACTCGTCGGCACGTCCGGAGCGCTTCCTCCAGTCCTGCGCCAACGACAATATCCAGGTTGCGAACTGCACCACCCCGGCCAACTATTTCCACCTGTTGCGCCGCCAGATGCATCGTAACTTCCGCAAGCCGCTGGTCGTCTTCACGCCCAAGTCGCTGCTGCGCCACAAGCTGGCAGTGTCGAAGGCCGAGGATTTCCAGGGCGAGAGCCACTTCCGCCGCCTGCTGTCGGACACCAATGGTGCCGCCGACGAGGCCACGACGCGGCTGGTCCTGTGCACCGGCAAGGTCGCATACGACCTGATCGAGGCACGCGACGCGGCAGGCGATACCACGACCCAGATCGTGCGCGTCGAGCAGCTCTATCCGTTCCCGAGCGACGCGCTCGCCAAGCGGATCGCGCGGATGCCGAACCTGCAGGACGTGGTCTGGGCGCAGGAAGAGCCGAAGAACAACGGTTACTGGTTCTTCGTCGAGCCGCTGATCGAGGAGTCGCTGGCCGAGGCCGGGGCTTCGGTGAAGCGTGCCCGTTATGCGGGTCGTGCGGCGGCGGCTTCGCCCGCCACCGGCCTGATGAAGCGTCACACTGCCGAGCAGGGCGCGCTGGTCGCCGATGCGCTGGGCCATAATGTCCGCGAGGAAATCCGCCGGACGCGCGCCGAAGGCAGCAACACGACCGCCAAGCCGACCACGGCGGCGGCGGACTGAACGACTGACGAGTGCCCCGGTCCTTCGCGGGACCGGGGAGGGATGAAATCTGGCGCGGGCGTCTTGCCCGCCCGCGTAAGAGCCCCGGTCGATGGACCGGGCGGAGGAAATGGAAATGGCGACTGAAGTTCTGGTCCCGGTACTGGGCGAATCGATCTCCGAAGCGACGCTCGGCGAATGGCTGAAGCAGCCGGGTGATGCGGTGGCGGTCGACGAGCCGATCGCGAGCCTGGAGACCGACAAGGTCTCGGTCGAAGTGCCCTCGCCGGTGGCGGGTGTCATGGGCGACCATGCGGTGAAGGTCGGCGACACGGTGCAGGTCGGCGCGCTGCTGGCGACCGTCGACGCCGGTGGTTCGGCCCCGGCCAAGACCGAAGCGGCGACGCCTGCGGTGACCGCGGCTCCGGCGGCTGCTCCGGCTCCCGCCGCCGCCCCGGCCGCCGACGATTCGAGCGATTCGCCCGCCGCGCTGTCGCCGTCGGTGCGCCGTGCGGTGCTGGAGCATGGCCTCGACCCCGCGACGATCAAGGGCACCGGCAAGGACGGCCGTATCACCAAGGAAGATGTCGCCGCCGCCGCCGCCAACAAGTCGAGCGCCCCGGCTCCGGCCGCTTCTGCTCCGGCCGCTGCGCCTGCCGGTTCGGCGCGCAAGGAAGAGCGCGTGAAGATGACGCGCCTGCGTCAGACGATCGCCAAGCGCCTGAAGGAAGCGCAGAACACTGCCGCGATGCTGACGACGTTCAACGACGTCGACATGACCGCGGTGATCGAGGCGCGCGCCAAGTATAAGGACCTGTTCGAGAAGAAGCACGGCGTCCGCCTGGGCTTCATGGGCTTCTTCGTGAAGGCCGCGACGATGGCGCTGAAGGACATTCCTTCGGTCAACGCCTCGATCGAGGGCGATGAGATCGTCTATCACGACTATGCCGATATCTCGGTCGCCGTCTCCGCCCCGAACGGCCTGGTCGTGCCGGTCATCCGCGATGCGCAGGACCTGACGGTGGCGGGCATCGAAAAGACCATTGGCGACTTCGGCAAGCGCGCCAAGGACGGCACGCTGAAGATGGACGAGATGAAGGGCGGCACCTTCACCATCTCGAACGGCGGCGTGTTCGGCTCGCTGATGTCGACCCCGATCATCAACCCGCCCCAGTCGGCGGTGCTGGGCCTCCACCGTATCGAGGAGCGCCCCGTGGTCGTCGACGGCCAGATCGTCATCCGCCCGATGATGTACCTGGCGCTGTCCTACGACCATCGGATCATCGACGGCCGCGAGGCGGTGACCTTCCTCGTCGCGCTGAAGAACGCGATCCAGGACCCGACCCGCATCCTGATCGACCTTTGATCGCTTTGTGATCTATACGGACCCTCGTAACCACGAGGGTCCGTCCTTGCTGTGACAGGCGGGTGCGCCCGCAGGCTGGACCCCGAGAGCCGGGGAACGGGAGAGACAAATGGCTGAGTATGACTATGACGTCCTGGTGATCGGCGCTGGCCCCGGCGGCTATGTCGCGGCGATCCGCGCGGCGCAGCTGGGCCTGAAGACCGCGTGCGCCGAAGCGCGCGAGACGCTGGGCGGCACCTGCCTCAATGTCGGCTGCATCCCGTCCAAGGCGCTGCTGCACGCCTCCGAGCTGTTCGAGGAAGCGAGCCACGGCGCGCTGGCGAAGTTCGGTGTCGAGATCGAGGGCGCGAAGCTCAACCTCGACCAGATGCACGCCGAAAAGGCCAAGGCGGTCGGCGAGCTGACCGGCGGCATCGAATATCTGTTCAAGAAGAACAAGGTCACCTGGCTGAAGGGCAAGGCCGCGTTCCAGGATTCGAGCACGGTCAAGGTCGGCGACCAGATTGTCACCGCGCGCGACATCGTGATCGCGACCGGCTCGGTCGTCACCCCGCTGCCGGGTGTCGAGATCGACCAGAAGGTCGTCGTCGACTCGACCGGCGCGCTGGCGCTGCCCAAGGTGCCCGAGCATCTGGTCGTCATCGGCGGCGGCGTGATCGGCCTGGAGCTGGGTTCGGTCTGGCGTCGCCTGGGGGCCAAGGTCACGGTCGTTGAATATCTCGACCAGATCCTGCCCGGCTTCGATGGCGAGGTCCGCAAGGAATCGGCCAAGCTGTTCAAGAAGCAGGGCATGGAACTGAAGACCTCGACCAAGGTGACTGGCGTCACCGTCGAGGGCGACCGCGCGACCGTGTCGGTCGAACCGGCGGCAGGCGGCGCGGCGGAAACGCTGTCGGCCGACGCCGTGCTGGTCGCGATCGGCCGCAAGCCCAACACCGACGGGCTGAACCTCGAAGCCGCCGGCGTGAAGCTGAACGGCCGTGGCCAGGTCGAGATCGACCATGACTTCGCGACCAATGTCGACGGCGTCTGGGCGATCGGCGACGTCGCGCCGGGCCTGATGCTCGCGCACAAGGCCGAGGACGAAGGCGTCGCGGTGGCGGAAAACATCGCGGGCCAGACCGGCATCGTGAACCACGATGTCATCCCCAGCGTCGTCTACACCATGCCCGAGATCGCCGGTGTCGGCCTGTCGGAAGAGGCCGCCAAGGAGCGCGGCGAGGTGAAGGTCGGCAAGTTCCCCTTCATGGCCAACAGCCGCGCCAAGACCAATCGCGACACCGACGGCTTCGTGAAGGTCATCGCCGATGCCAAGACCGACCGCGTGCTGGGCGTGTGGATCATCTCGTCGCTCGCGGGCACGATGATCGCGCAGGCCGCGCAGGCGATGGAGTTCGGCGCGACGTCGGAAGACATCGCCTATACCTGCCACGCGCACCCGACCCATGCCGAGGCGCTCAAGGAAGCCGCCATGGCGGTGCAGGGCAAGCCGATCCACATCTGATCGGGCTGCATGGGACGAACGAAGGGAGGCGGGCATCGCGAGGTGCTCGCCCCTTTTGTTATGGGCCTCTGGAATTCCTCCCCTGCAAGGGGAGGGGGACCGCCGCGAAGCGGTGGTGGAGGGGTCTGGCCGCAAAGATCGTCCTGAATTGAAAGCGATCAGCATTGCACGGCTTTAGCCCCTCCCCTTTAGGGGAGGGGTTGGGGTGGGGCGTCGCCATGGCCGTTGCGCTTGCGGAAGCGTCCCACCCCCGGCCCCTCCCCTGAAGGGGAGGGGTGAGCAGAGTTGATCGTTTTCAACTCTAGGAGGAAGCCCCCCTCCGTCAGGGCTTCGCCCTGCCACCTCCTCGTGCCGGGGGGGGACGGAGGCTCCAGCACCATCCGCACCGATGGCATGTTCCCGCCGACCGCCATGCAGGAACACAGGACCCGATCCGTCTCGACAAAGCCCAGCTTGGTAAGTACCCGACCGGGCGCCGGATTGTTCTCGAAATAGCCCGAGGTCAGACGGGCAAGACCGAGTCGCTCGACCCCGAAATCGACGACCGCCTGCGCTGCCTCGGTCGCGATTCCACGTCCCCAATGCGCAGGGGACAGCCAATAGCCCAGCTCTGCAGTATCCGCGTCGCCTTCCGGGGTCAGCCCGACGGCGCCGATCAACCTATTCTCGCCCCGTAGCGTGATCGCCCATACCCACTCGGCCGGTACGACCTGATCCAGAAAAAAGCGCGCGTCATCCGGGCCATAAGGATGCGGTACGCGGGCCAGTCGGCGCGCAACCTCCCAATCCCCGACGATCGAAACGATCCCCTCCACATCATGCCCGGCGGGGCGTCGCAACGATAGGCGCGTGGTGGCGAGGTCAAGGCGGCTATCGAGATTGGGGATCATGGTCTTGCCCGCTGGACGTTCACGGCCTTGGCCGTCGGCCACATCCGTAGCGGACAAAAAAAGGGCGGCAAACGCTTTCGCGCCGCCGCCCCTTTCGTACCGGGGATCGGCGCTTACGCCTCGCTGCGATCCCCGTAATTCACCAGTTCGTCGCCCATGATGCGGGTGACGTGCAGCACATTGGTCGACCCCGGCGTGCGGAAGGGGACGCCCGCCATCAGCACGACCTGGTTGCCCGCCTCGGCAATGCCGTGGCGCAGGGCCATGCGCTTGGACTTGGCGACCATCTCCTCGAAGGATTCGACGTCGCGGGTGTGGACCGCATGACAGCCCCAGAGCAGGCCCAGGCGGCGCGCCGTCTCGAGCTGCGGGGTCAGCACCAGGATCGGCACCGAGGGACGCTCGCGCGCGACGCGTCGCGCGGTCGATCCGCTGGAGGTGAAGCAGATGATCGCCTTGGACGACACGGTGTTGGTGATCCGCGCCGCCGCTTCGGCCAGCGCGTCGGCGGTGGTCGGGTCGGGGGTCATCGCGGTGAAGTGGATACGCTCGCCGTGACCGGGGTCGTTTTCCACCGACACGCCGATCGCGTTCATCATGGCGACCGATTCGACCGGCCAGGCGCCCGCCGCCGATTCGGCCGACAGCATGATCGCGTCGGCACCGTCATAGATGGCGGTCGCCACGTCCGACACTTCGGCGCGGGTGGGCGAGGGGCTCTGGATCATCGATTCGAGCATCTGCGTCGCGACGACCACCGGGCGGCCCATGCGGCGCGACACCTCGACGATGCGCTTCTGGAGCGGCGGCACCGCCTGGGGCGGCAGTTCGACGCCCAGGTCGCCGCGTGCGACCATTACGCCGTCGCACTGCTCGACGATTTCCTCCAGCCGGTCGATCGCCTGCGGCTTCTCGATCTTGGCGAGGAGCGCCGCGCGCCCCTTGATCAGGCCACGCGCCTCCATCAGGTCCTCGGGTCGCTGCACGAAGGACAAGGCGATCCAGTCCACGCCCTGCTCGACCGCAAAGGCCAGGTCGGAGCGATCCTTCTCGGTCAGCGCGGCCATGGGCAGCACCACGTCGGGGACGTTCAGCCCCTTGTTGTTCGACAGCGCGCCGCCGACCTCGACCAGCGTCGTGATCTTCGTCTCGTCATGGAAAGCGACGCGCAGGACCAGCTTGCCGTCGTCGAGCAGCAGGCGCGCGCCCGGCTCGATCGCGGCGAAGATTTCCTTGTGCGGCAGCTCGACACGGGTCGCGTCGCCCGGCGTCGGATCGCGGTCGAGGACGAAGGTGCTGCCGGTTTCCAGCATGACCTTGCCGTCGGCGAACTTGCCGACGCGCAGCTTCGGCCCCTGAAGGTCGGCGAGGATCGTGGTCGGGCGGCCGAACCGCTCCTCCAGCCCGCGGATCGCCTTGATCAGCGGAATCTTCGACTGCTGATCGCCATGGCTCATATTGATCCGAAAGGCGTCGGCGCCTGCCTGGAACAGGGTAGCGATGGTTTCGGGATCGCTGCTGGCCGGGCCGAGCGTGGCAAGGACGCGGACTTTGCGCGAACGCGGGGGGAGAGTGTTCATGGTCACATCCTGCTTCTTTTCGGCCTGTGTCCTAAAGCCTAATGCGTTACGATCAACCTAGGAGCGATGAATATGGCCGATGCAATGGATGCGTTGAATGCAATCGATGACAAGGCGGCGGCCGAGGCCTTTCGGCGGCTGGTCCTGCACCTGCGTCATCGCAGCGATGCCCAGAATGTCGATTTGATGGGTCTGGCGGGCTTCTGCCGCAATTGCCTGTCCGACTGGCTGGGCGAGGCGGCGGGCATCGACAAGGCGACCGCGCGGCAAGCGATCTACGGCATGCCGTACGACCAGTGGAAGGCCGAGCATCAGGCCGAGGCGACGCCGGAGCAGTTGGCGCGCATGGCCGAGAGTGTGAAGAAGAACCGTTAACCCCCGCTTGAGCGCAGGGCCGGAAGCGCCTAGACCGCCCCCGATCCCGACATCCGCGCCGGACCGACCCTGCCCATGGGCGGGGACGTGCGTTGTGGCGGCGGATTCCTGGGAGTGGACCGAATTTCAGAGGGTATAAAAATGGCGGACGAGAATTTCGACAGCAGCGGCAATGTGACGGCCGACGAACTGCGCCTGCTGATCGAGCGGGCCGAGCGGCTGGAAGAAGAGAAGAAGGGCATTTCGGACGACATCAAGGATGTCTTCGCCGAAGCCAAGGCGCGTGGATACGACCCCAAGGCGATCAAGAAGATCATGGCCATCCGCAAGAAGAAGCGTGAAGAGTATCAGGAAGAGGAAGCCATCCTCGAAGTGTATATGAAGGCGCTGGGCATGATCTGATCCCGGCTTCGGGTTCTGGATATGCGAAGGGCGGCGGGGCTGATGGCCTCGTCGCCCTTTTTGTTGGTGGCGAGTGGCGGGGCGTGGCCTTCGACTTCGCTCAGGCTGAACGTGGGGTTGGGATTATGAGCCACTGCTACCCACTCCGTTCAGCCTGGGCGAAGTCGAAGGCCAAGGAAAAGCCTCACCCCATCTCCGCCGCCTGGGTCGTCCAGCCCAGCCGCGGAATCGTGATCGACCGCTTGCCCGTCAGGTCAGTGCGGCACACGAACAGGTCGCGGCTCTCGATATAGGCGATCAACCGCTTCACCCGGCCGAGCGAGCTGGTGCCATAGGTCTCCGCGATCTTGGTGTCCGGCGGGCAGGGTAGCCCCTCGCGCGCCGCGCGCGCGACCAGCAGGAACGCCCCCAGCATGTCGTCGGGCAGCATTGCCGCCAGCGCCAGCGCCTCCTGCCAGTCGGGATCGTTGACGTCGAAAATTCCCGCCCGCGCGCAGGACAGGCGACGGGCGAAGCCGTTCAGGTCGAGCGGCGGCCGCGCGAGGCCTGCCATCCGGCAGCGCACCTGGAAATCCTGGAACAGCACCGAGGCGGGGCGGAAGGTCGATTCGGGGTCCTCGACGATCGCGCGCAGGACCTGCTCGTAGATCGCCTCGACTTCGCCTTCGTCCATCTCGGGCGCGGGCGGTGCGGCGGTGGTCGGCAAGGGCGGGCGGCCCAGATCGGCCATCAGTTCCTCGGCGGGCACGCGGCGCGGCCGCGGGTCGAAGGTCATGGGCAGCGTCGGCGCTTCCTCGACCGGCGCGAAGAGCAACTCCTGCAAATCGGGCGGCGGGGCGTCGGGCAGGGGGGTCAGCTTGGGGCTGCCCGAGCGGGCCGAGGTCTCGACCGCGCCGATCTTCACCGTGATCGGCCGCCGCGAGACGGCGGGGCCGAGCGCCAGGAAGGTGCCGCGCGCCAGATCGCGGATCGCATCCGCCTGTCGCCGCTCCATGCCGAGCAGGTCGGCCGCGCGCGCCATATCGATGTCGAGGAAGGTGCGGCCCATCAGGAAGTTGGACGCCTCCGCCGCGACATTCTTGGCCAGCTTGGCGAGTCGCTGGGTGGCGATCACCCCCGCCAGGCCGCGCTTGCGCCCGCGACACATGAGGTTCGTCATGGCGGACAGCGAGGCGCGGCGGACTTCTTCGGTCACTTCTCCGCCCGTGGTGGGGGCGAACAGCTGCGCCTCGTCGACCACGACGAGGGCGGGATACCAATGCTCGCGCGGGGCATCGAACAACGCGTTCAGGAAGGTCGCGGCGCAGCGCATCTGCCCCTCGATCTCCAGCCCCTCCAGGCTCAGCACCACCGAGGCGCGGTGTTCGCGAATCCGCGAGGCGAAGCGCCCGACTTCCCGCTCGGCATAGTCGCCCGCCTCGATCACGACATGGCCATAGGCCTTGGACAAAGTGACGAAATCACCCTCGGGATCGATCACCACCTGCTGCACCTGGCCCGCCGACTTTTCCAGCAACCGGCGCAGTAGATGCGACTTTCCCGACCCCGAATTGCCCTGCACCAGCAGGCGGGTCGCCAGCAGCTCCTCCAAATCGATCGGCACCGACGAGCCACGCTCATCGGTTCCCATATCCACGCGTACCGTCATGACTGGCGTTTGGCCGATCAACGCCCCAAGGAGCAAGGCATTTGATTCCTTAAGCGGAGCCCTTTGCCCATGGCCCTGACGACCGCCGCCGAAATCGCCCGCCGTACGCTGGGCAAGCCCGTGCATGAGCTGGACGAGGAAGAAGCCCAGGTCATTGCCGATATCGAGTCGGGCCAGCTCAGCGCGCGCGACGCCGCAGATGTCGCCGACGAAAGTTCGACCTGGGGCGAAAAGCTGGCCGATCGGGTGGCGGCGGTCGGCGGCAGCTGGGGCTTCATCATCGCCTTTACGGTGATCCTGCTGGGATGGATGCTGCTCAACTCGAATGTGCTCAGCCATTTCGGCATGGCGTTCGATCCATACCCTTATATCTTCCTCAACCTGCTGCTCTCGACCCTGGCGGCGATCCAGGCGCCGGTCATCATGATGAGCCAGAACCGGCAATCGGCGAAGGACCGGCTGGCCGCGAGCCTGGACTATCGCACCAATTTGCGCGCCGAGATCGACATATTGCGGCTGCACCACAAGCTGGACAATGCCGTGACCGAACGGCTCGATACGCTGGAGGCGAAGATCGACGGGTTGGCAAAGGCCCTTGCGCGGTCGTAAAGAGCGCGATCATTTCAAGAGGCACCGATGGCAGGCCACAGCAAATTCAAGAACATCATGCACCGCAAGGGCGCGCAGGATAAGAAGCGCTCGGCAGCATTTTCCAAGCTTTCCCGCGAAATCACCGTCGCGGCGAAGATGGGCACGCCCGACCCGGACATGAACCCGCGTCTGCGCGCCGCCGTCAACGCGGCCAAGGCGGCCTCGATGCCCAAGGACAATATCGCGCGCGCGATCGACAAGGCCTCGCGCGGCGACGGGGAGAATTACGAGGAAGTCCGCTATGAGGGCTTCGGCCCCGGCGGCGTCAGCCTGATCATCGAGGCGCTGACCGACAATCGCAACCGCACCGCGACGAACGTGCGCACCGCGGTGTCGAAGAATGGCGGCAATCTGGGTGCGGGCGGTTCGGTCAGCCATGGTTTCGACCGGATGGGCCTGATCAACTATCCCGCCAGCGCCGGCGACGCCGAGAAGGTGTTCGAGGCCGCGTTGGAAGCCGGGGCCGAGGACGTGACCTCGTCCGAGGACGGCCATGAGATCTGGACCGCGCAGGGCGACCTCCACGAAGTCGCCAAGGCGCTGGAGCCTGTGCTGGGCGAGGCGGAAGGCGCCAAGCTGGCCTGGCGTCCGCAGACCATGGTCTCGGTCGACGAAGCGGCGGCGGCGACCTTGTTCAAGCTGATCGATACGTTGGACGATGACGACGACGTCCAGACCGTCTGGGGCAATTACGAAGTCTCCGACGAAGTGATGGAAAAGCTCGGCTGATCCCCATTCCTCCCCAGGCTCTGCCTGGGGAGGGGGACCGCGCGGCAATGCCGTGTGGTGGAGGGGCAAGTCGGTGCATACTGAACCCTCCCGAAAGCCCGAAATGACCTCACCCCCCGCCATCATCCTCGGACTCGATCCCGGCCTCGGCACCACCGGCTGGGGGGTGATCGCGGTGGAGGGCAACCGCCTGCGGCATGTCGCCAACGGCCAGATCAAGACCGAGCCGTCAATGGTGCTGCCGCGCCGCCTCGCGAACCTGCACGCGGCGCTCTATGACGTGATCCGCCAGCAACAGCCCGACGGCGCGGCGGTCGAGGAAGTGCTGGGCAACAGCAACGCGCAGTCCACGCTGAAGCTGGGCCAGGCGCGCGGTGTCGTCCTGCTATCGGCGGCGCAGGCCGGACTGGTCGTCGGCGAGTATCACCCCAGCATCGTCAAGAAAGCGACCGTCGGCACCGGCGGTGCGGACAAGAAGCAGGTGCAGGCGATGGTCGGCCATCTGCTGCCCGGCGTGAAGCTGACCGGGCCGGACGCGGCGGATGCGCTGGCGGTGGCGATTACGCACGCACATCATCTGGCGAGCGCGCGGGCGATGCAGCGGCGGGTGGGGGCGGTTTAGCGGCCGTCTTGGCTTGTGGCGAGGCCCTCCCCCATCCCCTCCCGCCTGCGGGAGGGGCGTGCCAAGGTTCGATTGCACGAGTCCCTTGAAGTAACGCTTGCGGATAGCAAAGTAACGCACCCCTCCCGCGAGCGGGAGGGGATGGGGGAGGGCCTGCCCCAAGCGACACCCCCAACGATAACCCCCGTGACGTCCACCCCCTTTTGTTCTAACCCCTCCCCATGATCGCGCATCTCAAGGGACGTCTGGACTCCACCGGCATCGACCATGCCGTCATCGATGTCGGCGGCGTCGGCTATCTGGTCGGCGCTTCGGCGCGCACCCTGTCGTCTATCGGGCCGGTGGGCGAGGCGGCGATGCTGCATACCGAGATGCTGGTGTCCGAGGACTCGATCCGGCTGGTCGGTTTCGCCAGCGCGGACGAGCGTGACTGGTTCCGCCTGTTGACCGGCGTGCAGGGGGTCGGCTCGCGGGTGGCGCTGGCCATCCTGTCCGCGCTGGAGCCCACCGACCTGATGCGGGCGATCGCCAGTGGCGACAAGGCGATGGTCGCGCGGGCGAACGGGGTAGGGCCGAAGCTCGCCCAGCGGATCGTGATGGAATTGAAGGACAAGGTCGGCGGCATCGTGCTCGCCCCCGGATCGGGTGGCGGCGTGGCGGCGTCGGCCGGGGCTGGCGCGGATGCGGTGTCGGCGCTGCTCAACCTGGGCTTCCGGCCCGCCGAGGCCAATGCGGCGGTGGCGGCGGCGGAAGAGGAATTGGGGGCGGGGGCCTCGCTTGATGCGCTGGTGCGGTTGGCGCTTCGAAAGGCGGCGAAATAGGGAGTGTGGTGAGGGTGGGGCGTGGGCTTCGACTACGCTCAGCCTGATCGGGTTTTTGGAATCTTCCCCACGTCCGTTCAGGCTGAGCGTAGTCGAAGCCCAAGGGAATCCCTCACCCCAACAACCCCGGCACCGCAAGCCCCGCAAAATGCGCGTCGAGATTGGCCACCACCAGCTCGGCCATCGCCGCCCGCCCCTCCCGCGTCGCGCTCCCCTGATGCGGGGCGAGCACGACATGGTTCATCCGGCGCAGCGCGTAAGGCACGTCGGGTTCGTCGGCGAACACGTCCAGGCCTGCCCCCGCGATACGATGCGACTCCAGCGCCGCGATCAGCGCATCTTCCTCGACCAGGCTGCCGCGCGCGACATTGACCAGCACGCCGTCCGCGCCCAGCCGGTCCAGCACACCGACATTGACCACCCCGCGCGTTTCCTCCCCGCCCGGCGCGGCGAGGAACAGCACGTCGCTCTCCGCCGCCAGCGTCGCCAGATCGGGGACGAAGCGCCAGGCCACCCGCTTTTCCGAGCGTGCGGTGTAGAGGATCTCGCCACCGAACGGCTCCGCCCTTTTGGCAATCGCCTGTCCGATCCGGCCTAGTCCGAAAATGCCGATCCGCCGTCCGCTGGCGCGTCGACCCAGGGGCACGGTCCAGTTGCCCATCCGCATCGCCCGGTCGTTCGCCGCGATCCGCCGGTCGACCGCCAGCCACAAGGCGATCGCCTGATCGGCGACGTCCTCGGTCAACACATCGGCGGTGATCGCGATGCGGATACCACGCGCGGCGACCGCGTCATGGTCGATCCCGTCATGGCCGACGCCGTGGATCGCGATGATCTCCAGTTCGGGCAGCCGGTCCAGCAGTGCGGCGTCGACCGTCATCTGCCCGCCGCCGACGATCGCCTTGGTGGTCGGCGGCGGTGCATCGCGGTACAGCGTGAAGCGTTCGGCGAGCAGCAGCTCCAGGGCGGGCGAAACGGCGGTAGCCAGGAAGATATCGTGCGGCATGACCCCTGATGTAGCGCGTTTCCGACCGCGAGTCCGCTATCCGGGATTAAGCCGTCGCCCGGACGATTGTCCCGACCGCGCATAGCCTGCTATGTTCGTGCAATGTTCGCGCAGCTTCTCGACAGCCATGCCCTCCAGCCGCTAGGGCGGACCCCGTGACCGACCAAGACCGCCTCCTGTCCGCCAGCCGCCGTCCCGAGGATGTCGACGCCGCGCTCCGCCCGAAAAGCCTGGACGAGTTCGTTGGGCAGCAGGCGGCGCGCGACAATCTGCGTGTCTTCATCCAGGCGGCGCGCGGGCGTGGCGATGCGCTGGACCATGTGCTGTTCTTCGGCCCGCCGGGGCTGGGCAAGACGACGCTGGCGCAGATCATCGCGCGTGAGATGGGCGTGGGTTTCCGCGCGACCTCGGGTCCGGTGATCGCCAAGTCGGGCGACCTCGCCGCGCTGCTGACCAATCTGGAAGACGGCGACGTCCTGTTCATAGACGAAATCCACCGCCTGCAACCGGCAGTCGAGGAAGTCCTGTATCCCGCCATGGAGGACCGGGTCCTCGACCTGATGATCGGAGAGGGGCCGTCGGCGCGGTCGGTGCGGATCGACCTGCCGCGCTTCACGCTGGTCGGCGCGACGACGCGGCAGGGATTGCTGACCACCCCCTTGCGTGACCGCTTCGGCATTCCGGTTCGCCTGCAATTCTATACGGTCGAGGAACTGACCCGCGTCGTCACCCGTGCCGCCCGCCTGCTCGACCTGCCGATCTCCGAGGACGGCGCGGTCGAGGTCGCGCGCCGGTCGCGGGGCACGCCGCGTATCGCGGGGCGGCTGCTGCGCCGCGTGCGCGACTTCGCCACCGTGGCGGGGCATGAGATCGTCCACGCCGCCGCCGCCGACCAGGCGCTGAATCGGCTGGAGGTCGACGCGCTGGGACTCGACGCGATGGACCGGCGCTATCTGACGATGATCGCCGACGTCTATCGTGGCGGGCCGGTGGGGGTGGAGACGCTGGCCGCAGGGCTCTCCGAGCCGCGCGACACGATCGAGGAGGTGATCGAGCCGTTCCTGATCCAGCTCGGCCTGCTCGCCCGCACCGCGCGGGGGCGGATCCTGAATGCGGGCGGGTGGAAGCATCTGGGGCTGAACCCGCCGATCGGGTCACAGGACGGTCTGTTCGACGCCTGAGGCGGCGGGCGTCATAATCGCTCCCAGGCTCCGTTCAGCCTGAGCGAAGTCGAAGGCCAAGCGGAAACAGCCGCCACAGAAGTCCCCCTAGCTCACGCGAAATCCCGTGGCCTTCGACTTCGCTCAGGCTGAACGGAGGTAAGGGGCGGGTGTCCAAAAACGGACCCCCGCCGGTCAGAAGACCGATAGGGGTCAGGTGGGCGTCTCTCTATGCTGCGTTCGGCCCGGCATCTTCGCTCGGATGCCGATCAGTGACCTCGCAACCGCATGATTCCATACGCAAAAGCGTGGAGCCACAGGTTTTGGGGATGACCGGACCGCCCGGAGAGGCAAGGCCGAACGCGAGTAACGAACCCCCTGGGCTTCGGTTGCGCGAGAGGGGCAATCAATTTCCCGTCTATTCCTCCCCAGATAGTATTACCCCGATAATACACTTGAACCCCGCCGCCATCCCCTCCACACTAGGTAGGCGTATTTGGAGAGTTTGAACGATGGCCACGACCGCCGATACCGTGACCCAGGAAAAGGGGCTGACGCTGACGCCGCCCGATCCCGTGCCGACGGTGGCGCCCGCCCAGGCCGCCGGGCTGGTGCCCGTCGACGACAAGACGCGAACCCAGCTGGAGCAGAAGGTCGACGGCTTCGTCGCCGAACTGATCGCGCAGGACGTCAACAGCCCCGAATTTGGCCGCCGCGTCGATGCGATCACCGCCATGGGGCAGAAGGAAATCCGCGAGGCCGCTGGCCAGTCCAACCGCTTCCTCGACCGCCCGGTCAAGGCGATGGACGGCGAGACGGGCGTGGGCAAGGACCTGACCGAGCTTCGCCGCGTGGTCGAAAGCCTGGATCCCGGTCGCCAGGGCAATCTCTCCGCGCCGCGCAAGCTGCTCGGCATCCTGCCCTTCGGCAACAAGATGCGCGACTATTTCGACGGCTATCGTTCATCACAGACGCATATCGCCGCGATCCTGAAGAGCCTGTCCTCGGGCCGCGACGAACTGCTGATGGACAATGCCGCCATCGACACCGAGCGCGCGAACCTGTGGTCCGCCATGGGGCGGCTGGAGCAGATGATCCATCTGTCCAAGGCGATGGACGCCAAGCTGGAGGATGCCGCCAACGAGCTGGATCACACCGATCCCGCCAAGGCCAAGGCGATCCGCGAGACCGCACTCTTCTACACCCGCCAGCGGACCCAGGACCTGCTGACCCAGATGGCGGTCACGGTGCAGGGCTATCTGGCGCTCGATCTGGTCAAGAAGAACAATGTCGAGCTGGTGAAGGGCGTCGACCGCGCCTCGACCACCACCGTCTCGGCGCTGCGCACCGCCGTCACCGTGGCGCAGGCGCTGGCCAATCAGAAGCTGGTGTTGGACCAGATCACCGCGCTCAACACCACGACCGCCAACATCATCGATTCGACCGGCAAGCTGCTGCGCAGCCAGACCGCGCAGATTCACGAGCAGGCGGCGGCCGCGACCATCCCGCTGGAGACGCTGCAACGTGCCTTCCAGAATATCTATGACACGATGGACGCGATCGACAGCTTCAAGCTGAAGGCGCTCGATTCGATGAAGACCACGGTCAACACGCTGGGCCAGGAGGTCGAGAAGTCGAAGGGCTATATCGCCCGTGCCGAGGGGGCGCAGAACCCGCAGCTGACCAGCGGGTCTGCGGCGTCGTCGTTCAAGCTGGAGGCGCTGTAATCCCGTGACCACCCCCCGCTCGAACGAGGTCGATGCCCAGATCGAGCGTGCGCGCGAAGTGATGGCGCGCATCTCGCAGGACTATCGCGGGTCGGCGCAGCAGACGGTCAAACGGGTGCGGCGACGCGCGCGCTCGGCGATGCAGCGAGTGATCCTGATCGCCATCGCCAATGCGGTCATCCTGATCGCGGCGATGGTGACCGGCCTGATCCTGCCCGGCGGGATCGGCATTTTTGGCGCGCTGGCGGCGATGATGCTGATGCTGGCGGCGACGCTGGCCATCGCGCTGGCGCCTGCCCCGCGCGCGCCGACGCCCGCCAAGCTGGCACAGGTCGATATCAAGGCGCTGCCCGCCCAGACCGAACGCTGGCTGGAGGCGCAGCGGCCCTTGCTGCCTGCGCCCGCCGTCCAGCTGGTCGACCGGATCGGGCGGCGGCTCGATACGCTCTCCCCGCAGCTCGCCGCCGTCGACAACGACACGCCCGAGGCGATGGAGGTCCGCCGCCTGATCGGCGAGCAGCTCCCCGCCTTCCTGCGCGATTACGAACGCGTGCCCGAGCCGCTTCGCCGGGTCGAGCGCAACGGCCGGACGCCCGACGCACAGCTGGTCGACGGCCTCAAGCTGATCGAGCAGGAGATCGGCGACATGACCCAGCGGCTGGCCCAGGCCGATCTTGACAGCCTGTCGACCCGCGGGCGATTTCTGGAAATGAAATATCGCGAGGAAAGGGCGGACTGATGCGGGGCGCGGCGGTGGTGGTGTTGATGATGCTCTCCACCGCCGCGATGGCACAGGACGGGCCGAGCAAGGTGGAGTTCGCGGCCGCCAGTGCGGCCGGGGATCGGCTCGATAGCGGTCATTATCTGGATGCCGCCGAAGCGCTACGCCCGCTGGCATTCGATGCGGCGGGCAAGCCGAAGCCCGGCTTTCTCCACGATCAATGGGCGGAACTCCACACGCTGATGACCGCCGAGCCGGTCGAGCCCGAACCTGCCCCTGCCCAGACCGCCGAAGCCAAGGCCATGGCGGATCGCGTCGCCGCCGCAAGCCTGCGGGATGCGATCCTCGAAATCGTCGCACGGGCGGCTCGGACTCGTGTGGTCATCCTCAATGAGAATCACGGACTCCCGCGCGATCGTGCCTTTGCGCTGGAGGTGGCGCGGGCGCTTCGGCCGCTGGGCTATTCAGTCCTGGCGGCGGAAACCTTCATGGTCGGCGACAAGAACGTCTCCCTATCAAAGCTGGCCAAGCAGGGTTATCCGACCCAGAGAACGGGCTATTACACCCACGATCCCGTCTTCGGCGATTTCGTCCGGCAGTCGCTGGCGCTGGGCTATCGCCCGCTGAACTATGAACAGACGGACGAGGAGCGCGGCGAGCCGACCGGCCGGGCGGAAAGCATCGCCCGGCGCGAAGAGGCGCAGGCGAGTCATCTGGCGCAGGCGCTGGCCGCCGATCCCAAGGCCAAATTCTTCGTCTATGTCGGTTTCAGCCATGTCGCCGAGCAACCGATTGACGGGGCCGACGACGCCAAAGTGCGCTGGATGGCCACGCGCCTGAAGGAGAAGACCGGTATCGATCCGCTGACCATCGATCAGACGGTTCTGGGGCCGCTGATGGGAGATTCCAACGGCCTCGCGCGCCGAATTCTGGCGGGCAAGACTTCCAGCGGGTCGGTCGTGCTGTTCGATGGCGACCGCCCCGTGACGGTCGGCCAATATGCCGGTGCGGTCGATCTGCAGGTCTATCATCCCGTCACGCGCATGGTGAAGGGGCGTCCCGACTGGCTGGCGGCGATGGGGCGCAAGCCTATGGCGATCCCGGCGGGCTTCGTGCCGCAAAAGGGCGAGCGGCTGGTACAGGCGTTCATCGCGGGCGAAAGCGACGATGCGATTCCGGTCGATCAGGTGCTGTTGCGCGGCGGTGACGACGTGCCGTCGCTGATGGTGCCGGGGGACAAGCCGCTGCGGCTGGTGATGCAGGAGCCGACTTCGGCCAAACCGTAACTTGGAGTTCCTCACCGTGCGGGGAGTAATGCCCGATCAGCCTTCGCACTTAGGTCAGACGGCCAACCCCATAAATGAAAAGAGGCTGCCGGGACGTCATCGCGACGGCCCCGGCAACCCCTGAACATGGTCAGCGGCCGGAGAGCTCCAGCCCGGGAGACCATGCGGGCCTCATGACATCAGGCGCGACCGTTGATTGGGGGAGAATACCCCCCGAGACGCGCCCATCGATGTCAGAGACCGGCCCCCCGAACGAACTGAACCGACCCCCTTGCTGAACCATGAGACATCGGATCACCTCCTTTCGCTAGTTAAAGCCAATGCGCCCTTTCAAAGTGCGCAAAGCCAATGTGCGTAGGCGAAAGCCAATAAACAAGACTTGTAATGCGACGATGTTTGGCCGAGCATCCTGCCCCCGCCCAATGGCGGGACTCAGCCCCGGCAATCCTCGATCACACGTCCGATTTCCGCATAGGCGGGGATGACCAGCGGCACCTGTCCGCTCTGTTCGATCGTGAACCGCCCCCGGCTGAATGCCATCGCATCCAGCAGCGGATCGGCGACCGGGAGCGACAGCTCCGCGCCGCCCGCGACTGCATGGGCGGTCAGGCTGCGCGTCGTGCTGGAGGTGCGGATCGTGACGGCACCCGCGACCGATGCCGGGCGACCGAGGCGGATCTGGCGGGTGCGCGGATCGCAGGCCAGGGTCAGGCGAGTCACGCCGCCAGTGCCGAATATCGCGACCGACCCTTGCGCGGCGCGTTGATACCGCCAGTCACCGGGCGTCAGGGGCCAGTCGCGCCAGTCGCTTCCCAGCACCGGGCGCGGCGCGGGCGGGG